>CAIKSH010000130.1 GCA_903830015.1 uncultured Solirubrobacterales bacterium
CGCCGGCAGCCAGCCTGATCAGCGCGATGGTGCCGATCACCAGGCCGCTTCCCCCGACCGCGACCATGGCGATCCAGTCGCCCGGCGGGGAGGTGTAGTCGGGCGTCACGTACCAGACGAGCCCAACGCTGGTGACGATCATTGCCAGGGCCAGCAGGTAGTGGCCGACGGTCCATGACCGCAGGCCGCCCGGCCCGGCGGGGAGGCCTGCGGCCAGGGCCTCATGCTCGTAGAGCGTCCAGAGCATCCAGCAGATCACGGCGACGAAGCCGAGCTGGAGCACGTCGGTGGTGGGCTGGTCGACGGTGTGGCTGGTGACGACGTTCTTGACGAAGACCTCGCCGATGAGGATCAGCACGAAGAGGCCCAGCCGCTCGGAGAAGTGTTCCCGGTTGATCGGGAATCGTTCGAGCGTGCGGCCCAGGCCGGGGCCCAGCGTCGCGTAGAGGACGATCGCCAGGCCGGCGATCCAGGCAGCGACGCTCCAGCCCATGGTCAGCGGGGCCGACGCGATGAAGAAGACCGAGGCCAGCAGGGCGGCGTTTCGGCGGTGGGCGGCGAGCCCCTTGAGTTCCGGCCTCCAACGGCCACCGAGCTCGTACAGGAGGGCGACCGAGAGCACGACTCCCGCGGCGGCCAGGGAGAGATCGTCGTTGGTGCTGGTGAAGCCCCTGTCGTACCCGGTCTCCACCACAGAAACGACGATCACGGCCACCAGCACCAGCAGGCCGGCGAAGCGGATGCCGGTGACCGTCCGGCTCCCCGTCGACTCGGTGGCGAACGGGTCGCCGAAGCGGTTGACGAACAGGGCGACCTGCTCCCACGCCCAGACGATCAGGAGCAGCTTGAAGGCCAGCTCGATTCCCGCGCCCAGAGTCTTCTCCTTGCTGAAGTCCGACCCGAAGCTCAGGAACGCCCCGACCATCGCGAGGTCGAAGAAGAGCTCCGACCACGGGGCCTTGGTGAGCTTGGTGGGCACGGGAAGCTCGCCTCGGTGCTGCCGGCGCTTCGCCTCAGCCCTCGTCCGGCCAGCCGTCCACGAAGATGTCGAGCTGGAGGTCGGCGCCGGGCTCGGAGTACTTGTCGAGGTCGGTAATGCCGGCCTGGGCGAGCGCCTCGTCGTCGATGAAGGCGTTGCCGGTGCACTCGGCGGGGTCGCGGGCGAGGATCGCGCCGGCGGCGTCGGCGACGATCTCCGGGGTGCGCGACCGGGCCAGAGCCTCGTCGCCGCCGAGCAGGTTCTGCACTGCGGCGGTGGCGATGATCGTCCGGGGCCAGAGGCAGTTGGCTGCCACGCCGTTCTCCTTTTCGTCGGCGGCCAGGCCGAGCGTGAGCATCGTCATGCCGAACTTGGCCACTGCGTAGGGGGCAAAGCCGGCCAGCCACTTCGGGTCGGTGGAGAGGGGCGGGCTGAGGGTGAGCACGTGGGCGTGGTCGGAGTTGCGCAGGTGGGGAAGGCAGGCCTGGGTGACCACGAACGTGCCGCGGGTGTCGATGTCGGCCATCAGGTCGTACTGCTTGACCGCCAGGCCGCCGATCGGGGAGAGGTTGATCGCCGAGGCGTTGTTGACGCAGATGTCGATGCCGCCGAAGGTGTCGACCGTCTCCTGGACGGCGTCGGCCACGCGGCCCTCGTCGCGGATGTCGCCGACCAGGGCCAGCGCCTTGCCGCCGGCCGCCTCGATCGCCTCGGCGGCGGTGTGGATGGTGCCCGGGAGCTTGGGGTGCGGCTCGTCGGTCTTGGCGATGATCGCCACGCTTGCGCCCTCACTGGCCAGGCGCTCGGCGATGGCCAGCCCGATCCCCCGGCTGCCGCCCGACATGAACACGGTCCGTCCCTCGAGTTCGCCCATCTCCTGCCTTCCTGGTCTGCGCTTCCGGCCGGAAGCTCAGCGCAGGCTATCGGGGACGAGCACCCCGGCGCCGGTAAGGCGCCCGGCCCGCAGGTCGTTGAGGGCCTCGTTGGCCCGGGAGAGCGGGTAGGTGGTCACCCGGGTGCGGACCGGCACCTGCGGGGCGATCTCCAGGAAGGAGGTCGCGTCGTCACGGGTGAGGTTGGCCACCGAGCGGATCTCGCGCTCCTCCCAGAGGTCGGCGTAGGGGAAGGAGGGGATGTCGCTCATGTGGATCCCGGCGCAGACCACGCGGCCGCCGCGGTCGGTGGCGCGCAGGGCGGTGGTCACCAGCGGCCCGACCGGGGCGAAGATGATCGAGGAGTCCAGCGGCCACGGCGCCTCCTGGTCGCTGGAGCCGGCCCAGGCGGCGCCGAGCTCGAGCGCGAGCTCCTGCGCGGCGCTGTCGCCGGGACTGGTGAAGGCCGCCACTTCGCGGCCCTCGTGGACGGCGACCTGGCAGATGATGTGGGCGGCGGCGCCGAAGCCGTAGAGGCCCAGGCGGGTGCCGGTGGTCATCCCGTAGGCGCGGTAGCCGATCAGGCCGCCG
>CAIKSH010000131.1 GCA_903830015.1 uncultured Solirubrobacterales bacterium
GACCGAGAGGCGGATCGTGTTCGAGATGAGAAGGATCGAGGCGATGATCAGCAGCGCCGCCAGCAGCCCCATCGTCACCTTCACCACGCGCGTGGCGGTCAGGATCTTCTCGGTGTTCGACTTCGACGAGCCGACCGACTCGATCGAGGGATCGACCGTCGTGGTGGCTCCCCCGGGCGTGGCGGGCTGGAGCGCGGAGACCAGGGCCATGGAGGCCCCGGGGTTCTCCGGGGTGATCCGGAAGGTGTCGGGCAGCGGGTTGGAGCCGAGCAGGTCGTAGGCCTCAGGGTTCTTGCGCCGCTCTTCGGCGTAGGCCTGCTCCTTGCTGACGAACTGGATCGACTTGACGTTCGGGGTCGCCGCGAGCAGGCCCTTGACGCGGACGATGTCCTCCTGGCTGGCGTCGGACTTCATGTAGACGTTGACGAGCACGCGCCCGCGGACGTCGTTGGCCGCGCCGGTCGTGGCCTGGACGATCGGGATGAAAACGCCGAGCACGAGCAGGGTCACCAGCACCGAGGCGAGTGCCGCGAAGCTCGGCACCGCGTTGCGCTTGATCGAGGTCATCGCCTCCCGGAAGAAGAAGCCGGCGCTCATGGCTAGTCCCTGAAGGCCTCGTCGAACTCGTCGCCGGGATCGCGCTCGGCCTTTGCGGCACGCTGGGGCTCGGGGGCCGGCTCGCGCAGGAGGGCGCCGAACTCGGCGGTCGTCATGTCGGTCGGGGCGTAGGTTCCGGCGAGCTCGTCGCGGACGATGCGGCCCTGGTAGAGCTCGATCACTCGGCGGCGCATGCGGTCGACCATGGTCGAGTCGTGCGTGGCGACCAGGACGGTGGTCCCGGTGCGGTTGATCCGGTAGAGGAGCTGCATGATCCCGATAGAGGTCTCGGGGTCGAGGTTGCCGGTCGGCTCGTCGGCGAGCAGGAGCGGCGGGGCATTGACGAAGGCGCGGGCGATCGAGACCCGCTGCTGCTCGCCGCCCGAGAGCTGGTCGGGGTAGTTGTGCAGCTTGGTCGAAAGGCCGGTGAGGCGCAGGATGTCCGGCACCTTCTCGCGGATCTCCTTGCGGTGGCTGCCGGTGACCTGCAGGGCGTAGGCGACGTTCTCGTAGACGGTGCGGTCGGGGAGGAGCTTGAAGTCCTGGAAGACCACGCCGATGTTGCGCCGGTAGAAGGGGACCTGCTTGTGGGTGAGCTCCCCGATGTCACGGCCGGCGACGAGGATGCTCCCCTCGTCGGGCTCGAGCTCCTTGATCAGCAGGCGCATCAGCGTCGACTTGCCCGAACCGGTCGGCCCGACCATGAAGACGAATTCACCGCGGCGGATCGAGAAGGTGGCGTCGCGCACGCCGGCCTTGCTGACGTCGTAGGTCTTGGTTACGTCCCGGCACTCGATCGCGTTGGCCGGATCGCCCGGACGGGCGGGCGGAACGCCCTCGCGGGCGTCCTTCAGGGCGGCTTCGTGCTCCCGGCGCTGCTGGTCTTTCTCGGTCGTAGCCATGCGGTCAGGCCTCCTTTTGCCGTAGGCGGCGCCATCCCTGCCGTCGGCGGGCGCTGCACGAGGCTTTGCAGGCTCGCGGTACCTTTCCTCCGTGGCCCAGATCAGCACGTCGACCGCGGCGAACGGCCTCCCGGTTCATCGCATCGCGATTCCCGGCACCCGCGCGACGACGATCCTGGTCGCCTTCGATGCGGGAGCGCGTTCCGAACTGGCCGAAGAGAACGGCATGGCCCACTTCCTCGAGCACCTGGTCTTCAAGGGCGGCCAGCTCTACGACGACTACCGCAAGGTCAACGAGACCGCCGAGCGGATGGGCGGGTCGCTCAACGCCTATACGAGCCACGACATCGTCGCCTTCCACATCACCGTGCGCGCCGAGTCGGCGATGCCGGCTATCGACCTGCTCACCGACTTCGTCGGCCGGCCGAGGATCGACCCGGAGGAGCTCGACCGCGAGCGCGGCGTGGTGATTCAGGAGATCCAGCGCTACAAGGACCAGCCGGCCTCGGTGGCCGGAGAGCTGATCGACGTGGCCGGCTTCGGCGACCATCCTCTCGGCCGCTCGGTGCTCGGGCCCGAGGAGCACCTGGAGAGCTTCACCCGCGACCAGGTCGTCGCCTTCCGCGAACGGCGCTGGTCGGGGCGCACCGGCGGCGCCTTCATCGTCGGCAACCTCGACCACCTCGACGCAAACGGCGAAGTCAACGAGGCCTTCGCCCGGTTCCCTGACCTCCCCGCTCCCGGCTCCTTTGAGCAGGTCCCGGTGTTCTCGCCGGAGATCCTCGTCGAGGAGCGCGACAGCAACCAGTCGCACCTGCGGATGCTCTACCGCCCGGAGATCGACGTTAGCGACCCGGCCGAGCGCGCCGCCTTCGGGATTTACGCGACGCTGCTCGGCGGCTCGATGGGCTCGCGGCTCTTCGACGAGATCCGCGAGCAGCGCGGACTGGCCTACTCGGTCTTCGCGCTCAACCACTTCTCCTCCGACCACGGCCTGCTCCTCCTCGGGGCGGGGCTGGAATCCAAGAAGACCGACGAGGCCTACCGGCGCATGATGGAGATCGTCGCCGAGCTGGCCTCCGACGGGCCGACCGAGGAGGAGGTCGAGCGCGCCCGGGCCTACGCCGGCGGCCGGCGCGTGCTCAGCTTCGAGGACACAAACTCGGTCGCTTCGTTCGCCGCTGGCCGGGCGATCGTCCACGGCGAAGGCTTCGACCCCGACGAGGCGATCGCCCTGATCGACGCGGTCAGCCACGAAGACGTGGCCCGCGTGGCCCGGCTGGTTGACCCCGAACAGCTGGCGGTGGCCTGCGTCGGCCCTCACGAGGCATCCGAATTCGCCTGAAACACCCGTTTCCAAGCGGAAAATCTCGGCAAAACCGGCGCCCGCGTCACGTTTCGGGTTTACACTGGTCTTGAGTACGGAAGTCTTATGACTCCCCATATTTCGACGACTCTTCTGCGAACGCAGAGCGATGAGCGCCTAGCCCGCCTGGCCGCGGAAGGGCACGAGCGGGCCTTCGAGGCCATCGTTGATCGCTACCGGCGCCCGCTGACGCGCTTTGCGCAGCGGTTCGTCGGGGAGGCCCGCGCCGAAGAGGTCGTCCAGACCGCCTTCCTGAACGCCTGGAACTCGCTGCGTTCCGGGACCGAGGTCCGCGACCTCAAGCCCTGGCTCTACCGGATCGTCAACAACGGGGCTATCAACGCACTGCAGCGGGCCGAGTACAGCGACGCCCCCCTGATCGAGGCCAATGACACCCGGCTCGGTCCCGAAGCCGCCTTCGAGCAGAGCGAGGAGCTCCGCCTGACCGTCGAGGGAATCGGCGAGCTGCCCGAGCGCCAGCGCGAGGCGCTGCTCGCCGTGGCCGTCGACGGCCGGGCCCACGCCGACGTGGCGCGCGACCTCGGAGTCAGCGACGCCGGCGTCCGCCAGCTCGTCCGGCGCGCGCGCGTGCAGCTGCGCGCCGCGGCCACCGCCATTACGCCGATCCCGCTGGCGGTCTGGATAGCCAAGGGCGGCCTGGCCTCGGGGGCCACCGCCGCCGGCGGCACCGCGGCAGCCGGCAGCAGCGCGGTCGGCGGCGGCAGCGCCGCGGGCACCACGGCCGTCGGAGGGGCTGCCCTGGGCGGCGCCGTCAAGACCGGCGCCGTCGTCGCCAGCATGGCCGTGGTCGCGACCGGCGGCACCGAGGTCGTCAAGAAGGTCGAGGAAAAGAACTCCAACAAGTCTCCGGTAGCCACCCTCGCCAACGCCCGCCCGGGCGAGCGAACGCTGATCCCCGGAGCCGACCCGACGATGATGATCGGCAACGGCCGTGCGCAGGTCCGGGTCGTCACCGGTCCCGACGGCCAGCCCCAGGTCGTCATGCAGGTGCCGGGCTCCTCCACGCCGGTAATGGTGCCGGTCGACAGCGTTCCCGTCATGGCACCGGCACCGGCGCCGATCCCGGGCGTTCCGGCAAGCCCATCCCCGGGCCAGGAACCCCGCCAGGTGGCCGGCGTCTTCAACCCGTCGATGCCCTCGGCCCCGGTGCCCAGCCGTGGCGACGAGGGCGGCTCCGGACAGGGGCCGCGCCAGCTCGCTGACGTTCCGGCAACCCTCCCGACGAAGCCGGGAAGCACCCCCTCGGCGCCCGGCGGCGGGTCGCTGCCGGGATCCGGCTCGCCGGGCAAGCCCGCCGAAACCCCGGCCGGCTCCAGGCCCGTGACCACTCCGTCGACCCCTGGTGGCAGCCCCAGGCCGGTCACCACCCCGTCGGCGCCCGCCCGCCCGGCGCCGACGCCCAAGCCCTC
>CAIKSH010000132.1 GCA_903830015.1 uncultured Solirubrobacterales bacterium
ACGCTTCCTCACGTGGTAAAGTCGATCGAAACGCAGGGCGGAATGGTATTGCCGCCTTGGCAACAGTAAGGGAGTATCCCAGTATGTCCAGCGAGCAGCTTCCCGAGTCGGCCTCGATTCTCGTCATCGGAGCCGGTGTCCACGGCCTCTCGACCGCGCTCTACGCAGCGCAGCAGGGCCAGGATGTCCTCGTCCTCGACAAGACCGGCGTCGGCGCCGGCGCTTCGGGCATCGCCTGCGGGGTGGTGCGCAACAACTACTACCAGCCGGCCATGTCCGAGCTGATGGCCGAGTGCGTGGAAATCTGGGAGCAGTACGCCGATGAGCTCACCTACCACGACAGCGGCTACATCGCCCTTGGCCCGCCCGAGCAGGACTCAGACCTGATCGAGGTCTTCGAGCGCCAGGAGAAGATCGGGTACCCCTCCGAGCTGATCACCGGCGAGGACGCCGTGGCCGAGCACATGCGCGGCATGTTCGGCGACTGGCGCGCCACCGGCCTCACCGTCTGCCTGCACGAGAAGGCCGGCGGCTTTGCCTTCAACAAGGAGTCGATGAAGGGGCTCGCCGACCTCGCCCGCCAGGCCGGCGCGAAGATCGTCGAGGGCGTGGAGGTCACCGGCTTCGAGTTCGACGAGTCCGGAGCCGCCACCGCGGTCGAGACCTCGGCCGGGACGGTGAAGGTCGACCAGGTGGTAGTTGCCGTCGGGCCGTGGATCGAGGGCTTCTGGGAGAAGCTCGGCCTCTCGGACCGCATCGACGTTCGGCGCCCCGACGGGAGCGTTGACGAGAACCTCCCGATGTGGACCTACTGGTACCTCCAGGAGGGAGAGGTCGCGCTGCCGCCCTCGACCCTCAACACCGACCAGGGGAACCCCTCGCCGGTGATCCACGTCGACAGCTCGGCGCCGCTCTACGCCGACGACGGGAAGCTGATCACCGACGAGCAGTGGGGCATCTACGTCAAGCCCGACCGCGACAGCGTCCAGGGCGGCGCCTCGCCGATCATGCTGGGCAACGAGTTCGAGGTCGACCCGTACCCCACCGGCACAGTCGACGACGGCTTTGCCGACATGTGGTGCGCTTCGCTCTCCCACTGCTTCGAGCGCTTCGAGGGCTGCCGCGAGAAGTTCATCGACGTGCGCTCCGGCGGCGTCGGGGCCTTCACCGTCGACAACTTCCCGGTCTTCGACTACATGAGGCCCAACGTCTTCGTCGCCGCCGACTCCAACCACGGCTACAAGATGATCGCCGTGGGCCGGGAGATCGCCCGCGTCCTGTCCGGCGAGAACTCCTCGCTGCTCTACCCGTTCCGCTTCGAGCGGTTCGAGACGGGCGACCTGCACCCGGTCTCCAACAGCCCGTACCCCTGGAGCTGAGCCGCTAGCCCTGGGTCGCCGGGGCCGACCCGCGGAAGGCGCGGGTCAGCTCGCGGGCGGCGCCGAGCAGGGAGGGCAGGACCTCCTGGCGCCGGTCGGCGCCCATCCGCGTGGCCGGCCCCTGCACGCCGAGGATCGCCACTAGGTCGCCGCCGTGGCCGAAGACCGGGGCGGCCAGCGCGTTGAGGTCGAGCTCGCGCTCCTCGCAGGCCTCGGCCCAGCCCTGCCGGCGTACCTCGCGTACCTGCTTGAGGAGCGCCCGGCGGTCGGTGATCGTGAACTCGGTCAGGGCCTCCATCGGCAGCTCCTCGCCGACCTCGCCGTCGCCCGGGCCGAAGGCGAGCATCACCTTGCCGGCCGCGGTGGCGTGCAGCGTGCTCGGCCGCCCGAGGCGCGCCATGCTGACCACGCTGCTGCGCCCGGCCACGAAGTCGGCGGTGACCACCTCGCCGCCGCCGGGGACCGAGAGCGTGGCCGTCTCGCCGGTCTCGGCGGCGACCGCCTCCAGCTGCGGGCGGGCGAGCTGGCGTACGTCGAGGTCGGCGAGCACGTGGTCGGCGAGGGCCAGCAGCCGCAGGCCGAGCCGGTAGGGGCCGCCCTCGCTGCTGCGCTGGACCAGGCCGCCGGCCTCGAGCGTGGCCATCAGCCTCGAGGCGGTACTCGCGCTCACGCCCAGGCGCCGGCCGAGCTCGTTGACGCCGAGCGGGGTGTCGCTGGCCGCCAGCTCGTCGATCGCGGCGATGGCCCGCGAGATCGAGTCGGTGGTTCGCTGCCCGGCCGCCGGCTTACGGGCCATCGCCATCGGCCCCGTTAGCCGTCAGCACCAGCTCTGCGGCCTGCCCGGCCGCGCCGGCCATCACGGCGGCGACGCGCGCGTCGGGCGTGAACGGCCAGTCCCCGGCCGCCACCACGGATTCGGCGGCTTCGGCGGTTCGCGCGGCCAGTCCGGCGATGCGGCGCGCCGGCTCGATGGCCAGCTCCGGGCGCCCCTCGGCGCGGGCGTCGGCCCACGCGGTCCGCTCGCGGCCGGCGAGCTCCAGTGCGTGTTCGCGGGCCTGGGCGGCCTCGGCGGCCAGCGCGGCCATCTCGTCGGAGCCGAGCCGGCGCCCGGCCAGCGTCGCGGTCAGCTCGACCAGCGCGGCGGCCTGGGCGCAGGCCAGCGCCGCGGTGAAGCCGGCCGCCTCGCCGCGATCGTCCGAAGCGATCGCCGCGAGGGCCTCCTCCAGTGTCTCGCTGTCGCCGGCGCCCACCGCGCCAGCGTAGATCAGAAGAGCCCGACGGTGCGGCCGGTCTCGTCGATGTCGACCTCGAACGCGGCCGGCGACTTGCTCAGCCCCGGCATCTGCTGGATGTCGCCGCAGAGCGGCACCAGCCAGCCGGCGCCGGTGTAGGCGCGCATGTCGCGTACCGGGAGGGTGAAGCCGGTCGGTGCGCCCAGGAGCGTCGGGTCGTGGGAGAGGGAGAGGGGCGTCTTGGCCATGCAGATCGGCAGCTTGTCCAGGCCCTCCTCGGTGTACTGCTCGATCTTGCGCTCGGCGTCCAGGTAGAAGACCACGTCGTCGGCGCCGTAGGCCTTCCGGGCGATCTTCTCGAGCTTCACCTTGATCGGGTCGTCCGATTCGTAGAGGAACTCGAAGTCGGACTCCTGGTCGGCGGCGGCGCAGACCGCCTCGGCCAGGTCGCTGGCCCCGTCGCCGCCCTTCTCGAAGGCCTCGTTGAGCTCGGCGCCGAAGGCTCCCGCCTCCAGCGCGAGCTGGCGGACGAGCTGGACCTCCTCGTCTGTGTCGCCGGGGCGGCGGTTTACCGCCACCACGCAGGGGAGCCCGAACTCCTTGACCAGCTCGAGGTGGCGCTGCACGTTGGCCATGCCGGCCTCGATGGCCTTTCGTGAATCCTCGGCCGAGCCGCCCTCCTCGAAGCCGCCGTGGTGCTTGACGGCCCGGACGGTGGCTACGAGCACCACGGCGTTGGGCCGCAGGCCGCCGGCGCGGCAGACGATGTCCATGAACTTCTCCATCCCCATGTC
>CAIKSH010000133.1 GCA_903830015.1 uncultured Solirubrobacterales bacterium
ATGCCCGGCTCGGCCAACTTCGTCGGCGAGTTCATGATCCTGCTCGGGGTCTTCGAGACCAAGGCTGCGCTGGCCGTTATCGCCACCGTCGGCGTGGTGATGGCAGCCACCTACGCGCTGCGGCTCTACATCACGACGATGCTGAACCGGCAGGGCCGGGATACCGACTCCCGCGAGATGACCCTCCGCGAGGCGGTGGTGATCGTCCCGGTGATGCTCGTTCTCATCGCCCTCTCGCTGGTCCCGCAGTTCGCCCTGCGGCCGGCCCAGGACGGCAGCCGGGAGTCCCTGGCGGCCGCGCGCGAGGTCCAGCAGCAGGGCCTGGCGAACGCCGCCGGCAGCGTGGAGGCGCGCCGGTGAGCGCCCTGGCCGCCGCGGTTCCCGCCGCTCCCGTCTTCGACTGGGCGGCGCTCTCGCCGCTCCTGGCGCTGCTCGGCGGCGCGATCGTCGTGCTGATGGTCGGCCTGGCCGGGTCGGAGCTGGTCCGCTCGGTGGTCGTGCCCTGGCTGGCCATCCTCTCCTTCGCGATCGCCATCGCCTGCCTGGCCTGGCAGTGGAACACCACGGCGCTGCTGATCGAGGGCGCGCTGATCCTCGACCCGATGACCGTCGTGCTCGGGGCGCTGGTCTGCGGGACCGGCCTGATCTGCAGCCTCCTGGCCTGGCGCGACCGGGCCTCGAGCGAGTTTGCCCACGGGGAGTTCTTCGCCCTGCTGCTCACCGTCGCCGCGGGGATGTTCGTCCTGATCTCGGCGCGCAACCTGGTGGTCACCTTCGTCGGCCTCGAGCTGCTCTCGCTGCCGCTCTACATCCTCTGCGCCTCGCGGATCCGCCGCGAGCACTCCCTGGAGGCGGGGCTCAAGTACCTGATCGTCGGCTCGGTCGGCTCGGCGACCCTGCTCTACGGGTTCGCCCTGGTCTACGGCGCCACCGGCCAGACCGGCTACCGGGAGATCGCCGCCGCCCTCGGCGACTCCGCCCTGGCCTCCGACCCGCTTCTGCTCGCCGGCATCGCCCTCGCCGTGGTCGGCTTTGCCTTCAAGGCTTCGCTGGCCCCGTTCCACCAGTGGACGCCCGACGTCTACGAGGGCGCGCCGACCCCGGTCACCGCCTTCATGTCGGTGGCCACCAAGGCGGCCGCCTTCGCGGCGCTCATCCGCTTTTTCGATATTGCCGCGGCGCCGACCGTCGACTTCTGGCGCCCGGCGTGGATCGTCATCGCCGTCATCTCGATCATCGTGGGCAACGTCGGTGCGATCGGCCAGCGCTCGATGAAGCGGATGCTCGCCTACTCGTCGATCGCCCAGGCCGGCTACCTGCTGATCGGCTTCGTGGTCTACACCGACCTGGGCATCGAGGCGATCGTCTACTACCTGTTCGTCTACGCGCTGGCCAACCTCGCCGCCTTCGCCGTGGTCATCGCCCGCGAGCGCGAGGTCGGCCTGGGCGACTCGATGGACGCCCTGCGCGGCCTGGGGGCGCGGAGCCCGGCTCTCGGGGCGGCGATGACCTTCGCGATGCTCAGCCTGGCCGGTATCCCGGCCACCGCCGGGTTCGTCGGCAAGTTCACCCTGCTCGAGTCGGCGGCAGACAACTACGCCTGGCTGGCGATCGTCCTCGTCCTGGGCTCGGTGGTCTCGCTCGCCTACTACCTGCCGGTGGTAACGACGATCTGGTTCGACGAGGCCGAGCGCTCGGAGCCGGGCCCGGACGCGGCGACCGGGATGCCCGCCCTGGCCGGTGGCTCGCCGGAGGCCGACGCCGACCCGCCCTCCGACGGGGCGGGGGAGGCGGTCTTCGTCGCCGTGGTGCTCGGCATCGCGATCGTCTTCTTCGGCATCGTCACCGGGCCGCTCTACGACCTCGTCGACGCGGTCGCGCGCGGGCTCGGCCTGGCCTGAGGGCGCTCCGGGCCGGCCGGTAGCTTTACCGGCCCGTGCAATACCCGGTCGAGAGCTTCACCCCCGAAGAGCAGGAGCTCCTGCGCGGCCACTTCACCAACCTCGACCGGCCGGTCTTCGCCCTCGTAAACCTCCCGGAGACGGTCAAGGGCGCCCTCTTTGCCCGCTACTCGCGCTTCGACGGCACGCTGCGCCGGCTCTTCCTAGACGAGTTCGCCGACTCGCTCGAGACCTCCGGCCGCTGGGAGGGCGACGAGGGCCAGCGGGCCAGCGAGCTCTACGAACGGATCTTCCTGGGCTACGGCGACGACTCGGTGGCCCAGCTCGGCGGCGCCCACGTTGCCTGCGAGTGGGTTTCCAACATCCTCACCAAGGTCCTGCAGCGCCCGCGGCCGGCCGCCTACCTCGAGCAGTCCACGCGCTACATCCCCTACGACGGGCCGATGCCCGGCGGCGGCTACCGCTACTACCGCGACGAGTCGCTGGGGCCGCAGTACGAGGCGGCGATGGACGAGCTGTTCACCATTTACTCGCAGTCGCTGCCCCGCGTCGTG
>CAIKSH010000134.1 GCA_903830015.1 uncultured Solirubrobacterales bacterium
CAGGCGGCACAGGTCGAGGCGCTGGCGCAGTGGCAGGCCCCGCTTCTCGCCGGCCGCGACCAGACCGGGCTGCTCAAGGAGATGGAGATTCCGCTCGAGCCGGTGCTGCGCGCCATGGAGATCGCCGGTGTCCGGCTCAACACCGAATCGCTGGCGAAGATCACGAAGAAGGTCCGGCGGGAGATAGGCGGGCTCGAGAAGAAGATCCACAAGCTCGCCGGCGAGGAGTTCACGATCGGTTCGCCCCAGCAGCTCGGGGCGATCCTCTTCGACAAGCTGGGGCTGACCCGCAAGCGCAAGGGCAAGACCGGCTACTCGACCGACGCCCGCGTGCTGCAGGCCATCCGTGACGAGCACGAGATCGTGCCGCTGGTGGAGCGCTGGCGCGAGCTCAACCAGCTGCTGAAGACCTACCTGGACGCCCTCCCGGCCCTCGTGGACAGCGAGAGCCGGATCCACACAACCTTCGTCCAGGCCTCAACGGCGACCGGGCGGCTCTCGTCGGTCAACCCCAACCTCCAGAACGTTCCCGTGCGCACCGACCTGGGCCGCGAGATCCGAGGCTGTTTCGAGGCCGCCCCGCGCAAGGTGCTGCTCTCGGCCGACTACTCGCAGGTGGAGCTGCGTGTCCTGGCCCACGTGGCCGACGAGGACGTCCTCAAGGAGATCTTCCAGCGGGGGGAGGATGTCCATACGGCGACCGCGCGCGAGGTCTTTCAGGTCACCGAGGACGAGATCGACCCCGGGATGCGCTCGAAGGCCAAGATGATCAACTACGGGATCGTCTACGGCCTCGGCGAGTTCGGGCTGGCCGACCGCCTCAACATTCCCCGGGCCGAGGCCGGCGAGTTCATCGACGCCTACCTCGGCCGGTTCAGCCGGATCCATGCCTTCATGGAGGAGACGGTCGAGCAGGCGCGCCGGGACGGCTACGTGACGACCCTCTACGGCCGCCGGCGCGATATCCCCGAGCTGCGCTCCTCCAACCGGCAGACCGAAGCCCTCGGCGAACGACTCGCGGTCAACACGGTGGTGCAGGGCACCAGCGCCGACGTGATGAAGCTGGCGATGATCGAGGTCGCAGGGACGCTGGCCGCCACCTCGCTAACCAGCCGGATGATCCTCACCATCCACGACGAGCTCCTCTTCGAGGGGCCCCGGAAGGAGACCGGCGAGCTCGGCCCGCTGGTGGAGGCGGGAATGGTGGCGCCGTGGGGCGACCGGGAGCCGGCGCTCGAGGTCGACGTAGGGGTAGGAAGGACCTGGCTGGAAGCGAAGTAGGCAGGCGTTATCGCCCATCGGCGCGGGCCGGTTGGCGCTAACCTGCGGGTTCGATGACCACGACCCCCACCGAAACCGACCCGCAGACCCCGGGAACGGTCGTCCCCGGCAGCGACGGCATGCTGCTCGAGGTCGACGGCCAGGTAATTCCCAACTACGCCGCGACCTTCTCGCCGTTCAGCGAGGGCGAGGTCGTATCGGGACGCGTCGTGCGGATCGACAACGACGAGGTCCTCGTCGACATCGGCTACAAGAGCGAAGGCGTCATCACCTCCGGCGAGCTCTCGATCCGCAAGAACGTCGATCCCCACGACGAGGTGGAGCTCGGCGAGGAGGTGGACGTACTCGTTCTGACCAAGGAAGACCAGGACGGCCGGCTCCTGGTCTCCAAGAAGCGGGCCCGCTTCGAGAAGGCCTGGCGTCGGATCGAGGCCGCGGCCGAGTCCGGTGAGCCGGTCGAGGGCAACGTCATCGAGGTCGTCAAGGGCGGCCTGATCGTCGACCTCGGCGTCCGGGGCTTCCTGCCCGCCTCGCTGGTCGACATCCGGCGCGTCGCCGACCTCGACGCCTTCCTGCACACGACGATCGAGTGCAAGGTCATCGAGCTAAACCGGCAGCGCAACAACGTCGTCCTCTCGCGCCGCGCCGTCCTCGAGGAGGAGCGCCGCGGCGCGCGGCAGGAGATCCTCGACCAGCTCCAGCCCGGCGCCATCGTGGAGGGCCAGATCTCCAACATCGTCGACTTCGGCGCCTTCGTCGACCTCAACGGCATCGACGGCCTGATCCACATCTCCGAGATCTCCTGGTCGCACGTAAACCACCCCAGCGAGGCCCTCTCGATCGGGGACACCGTCCAGGTCAAGGTCCTGGAGATCGATCGCGAGCGCCAGCGCATCTCTCTCGGCCTCAAGCAGACCCAGGACGACCCCTGGCAGCGGGTGGTCAACACCTACAACGTCGGGGACGACCTCGAGGGTACGGTCACCAAGGTGGTCACCTTCGGGGCCTTCGTCGAGATCCTCGACGGCGTGGAGGGCCTGGTCCACATCTCCGAGCTCGCCCCGCACCACGTCGAGAACCCGCGTGAGGTGGTTGCCCCCGGTGACGAGATCAAGGTGAAGGTTCTCGAGATCGATTCCGAGCGCCGTCGCCTCTCCCTCTCGGTCAAGCGCGTCGAGGGGCAGATCCTCTCCGCCCATACCGGCGGACTCGAGCTGGACGACGAGGAAGGCCTCGAGACTGTCGAAGGCGCCGACGAGATCGTCGCTACCGCCGAGGACGAGGCTGCCGCCGACGAGGCCGCCGCCGAGGAAGAGGTCGAGATCGCCGACGAAGGCCCGGCCGAGCAGGAGGCCGAAGCAGAGGTCGCTGCCGCCGAGGCGGTGGCTGAGGAGGCCGACGAGACGCCGGCCGACGGTCCCGCCACCGAAGACTGAGCCCCGGCGCCCGCTTGGCTGAGCCACCGGCAGTCCCGTTCGTCGGCCTGACCGGAGGCATGGGAGCCGGCAAGAGCACCGCGCTCGAGGCCCTTGGGCGCCTGGGTGCCGCAACGCTCTCGACCGACCAGGTGGTCCACGACCTCTACGGCAGCCCCGAGGTGGTCGAAGCCGTGGTCGAGCGCTGGGGGCCCGAGGTCGCCCCGGATGGCGCGGTCGACCGCGGGGCGATAGCCCGCCGGGCGTTCGCCGACGAGGGCGAGCGCGAGTGGCTCGAGTCCCTGCTCTGGCCGCTGGTCGCCGCCGAGGTGGCCGGTTTTCGCTCCGCTGCCCTTGAGGCCGAGCCCGCGCCGCCGGCCATGGTCGTCGAGACACCGCTCCTGTTCGAAGCGGGGATGGAGAGCGCCTACGACGCGACGATCGTCGTGGTCACCGAAGACGAGCTGCGCCGGCACCGGTCTGCCGAGCGGGGCCACGAGGCGGCCCAGGAGCGCCACGAGCGCCAGCTCAGCCAGGAGGAAAAGGCCGCCCGCGCCACCTTCGTCGTCGAGAACGACGGCAGCGTGGAGGAGCTCGAGGCGGCGCTGGCCGGGGTGCTTGCCAGACTCCGTTAATGACCTCGAAGCCGGTCCGCCGCAGGCGGCTCGTCCTCGGAGTGATCCTGCTGGCGGTCCTGGCCGTCGGCCTGCTCGCGCTCAACGGCACCTTCCACCACGCCGCCCGCGAGATCTCGCTCCCGCTGCGCCACGAGGACATCATCCGCCAGCAGGCCCGCGAGAAGGGCCTTGACCCGGCGCTCATCGCCGCGGTGATCTACGTCGAGTCGCGCTTCATCCCCGGCCGCACCTCGCCGGCCGGCGCCGAGGGACTGATGCAGATAACCCCGGAGACGGCCCGCGATATCGCCCGCCGGTCCGGGGGGACCAGCTTCACCGTCGAGGACCTCGCCACCCCGCAGATCAACATCTCCTACGGCTCCTACCTGCTGCGCGAGCTTCTCGACCGCTACGACGGGGATCTCGCGGCGGCGCTGGCCGCCTACAACGCCGGGCCGGGCAACGCCGACCGCTGGGGCGGTTCCTCGCTGAAGGCGCAGGACATTCCGTTCCCCGAGACCCGGGCCTACGTGGAGAAGGTCCTCCGGGCGCAGGAGGACTACCGCGCGCGCTACGGCTCCGAGCTCGGCCCGGCCCCTTAGCCGCTCTACCCTTTCCCCGTGCCCGAGTTCCGGCTCGATCCCCAGTTCACCCCGACGGCTGACCAGCCGGCGGCCATCGAGAGGATCGCTGCCGAGGTCTCCGGCGGCGCGCGCGGGACGACGCTGCTCGGCGCGACCGGAACCGGCAAGACGATGACCATGGCCGGCGTGATCCAGGAGCTCCAGCGACCGAGCCTGGTCCTCGCCCACAACAAGACCCTGGCCGCGCAGCTATGCAACGAGTTCCGAAGCTTCTTCCCGGACAACGCCGTCGAGTACTTCGTCAGCTACTACGACTACTACCAGCCCGAGGCCTACGTCCCGAGCAAGGACCTCTTCATCGAGAAGGACTCGGCGATCAACGAGGAGATTGACCGGCTGCGCCATGCCGCCACCGCCGCCCTGTTCGCCCGTCGGGACGTGATCATCGTGGCCAGCGTCTCGGCGATCTATGGGATGGGCTCGCCGGAGAGCTACGACCGCAACGTCCAGATCCTCCGCAAGGGCGAGGAGGTCGACCGTGACGGCCTGCTGCGCAAGCTCGTGGCCATCCAGTACACCCGCAACGACACGGCGCTGGGCCGGGGAACCTTCCGCGTGCGCGGCGAAGCGCTCGAGATTTTCCCCGCCTACGCCGAGAGCGCCTACCGGATAACGCTGTTCGGCGACGAGGTGGAGAGGCTCCAGGAGTTCGATCC
>CAIKSH010000135.1 GCA_903830015.1 uncultured Solirubrobacterales bacterium
ACTTCTTCCCGTCGTTTGCACTCTCTGCGCGGCACGTGAAACGAAAGAGTTTCAACTTGAAGGAGCCGCGGGGCGCGGATTCTCGCAAAATCCCCACGAAACCCCAAATTTCCCTGCAAATGTGGGGTTTTTTCGGACTCCGGGAAGAAGCCGGCTATCGCCAGGGCCCGAGAATACGGGCTCTAGCGCGCCTGCCGATGGGGCCGGCGAGTGCTGACGCGCCCGATATGTGACGGATCACACATCGGGAGTGTGCGGGCCGGCACCCGGCCCGGAGGATGCGAGCTGGCGGTAGGCCGCCGGCTCAGGCCGCGGCGGCGAGCTCGAACTCTTCAGTCTCGGAAAGGTGCTGGTGCGACGGGCAGTAGCCGTTCGGCGCCGAAGGCATCCGTCGGCAGGGGGTGCCGCGGCGGGTAGAGGCCCGGCACTGAAGACGGTTTCCGAAGGCGTCCCGGCCGTTGCTGGTCAGGGTGGCCACCGCGCGGTCGGCGGTGGCCAGATAGTCGCGAACGACCGCCCAGACCTGGGCCTGGGCCCCGATCGGGAAGTGGACGCGGATCTCGCGGAAGAGCGAGCGCGCGGGCTGGGCGAAGTAGTGACGGTCGGTGGCGAGCCGCTCGACGGCCCGCTCACAGGCGCACAGGACGGCCTGGTGGCCGCGCCGCCCGGTGGCAATGCTCGGCGAGAGCTCTCGGTAGATGCCCCTGCTTACCTGGTACATGCTTCGGAAGTGCTCCTGTCTGGACCGTTTTCGAGCCCCCGCGGGCCGGCTTTGGACCGGGCGAGGGGCTGCATCTACGGCCTGAAACACCGCTTGTATGAAGTTTGTGTTAAGGCCCGGGCAGGACGGGCGGTGGTTCCTACTGCCAGGCCTGGAACTCCGGGTCGCCCGCGGCAATAACCGTGTGCATACCGTCGAGGGACTCGTCGGTCACCGGGAAGTCACTTCGGAGGTGGGCGCCGCGGCTCTCCTGGCGGGCCAGCGCGCTAGCGGCGATCATCTGCGCCAGGGGGTGGGGATCGGTGAGCAGGCGCTCGAGGCCCTCCCGGTCGCGAACGATCCCCGCGTAGTTCCAGACGGCCTGTCGGGTGGCGGCATCGGGCATGAGGATCGGCTCGGGCTCGGGAGCCGGGCTCGCTGGCGGCGGCGCTGACCGGTCGCTCGCGGCGATGGCGGCGCGCGCGCCGAAGACCATGCACTCGGATAGCGAGTTGGAGGCCAGCCGGTTGGCGCCGTGAAGGCCGGTGCAGGCGCTCTCGCCGATCGCGTAGAGGCCGGGGACCCCGGTCGCGCCGTCGAGCCCGCTGACGATGCCGCCCATCACGTAGTGGGCGGCAGGGGCCACCGGAACGAGGTCCCGGGACGGATCGATCCCGGCCGCTCGGAGCGTTTCGACCACGTTCGGAAAGAGAGCCGGGTCGATCGCCCGCATGTCGAGGGAGACCGCTTCGGTCCCGTCCGCGTGCATCTGTTCCCAGACGGCGCGGGAGACCTCGTCCCGGGGGGCGAGCTCGTCGACGAACCGCTCGCCGGCCGCATCCAGCAGGACGGCGCCCTCGCCCCGGATCGCCTCGGTGATCAGGAAGCCCTCGCGGCCCTGTACCCCGGCCAGCGCTGTCGGGTGGAACTGCACGAACTCGAGGTCGGCCACTGCCGCCCCGGCCTGGCGGGCGAGCATGATGCCGACGCCAGCCGACCCGGGCGGGTTGGAGGTGCGGCTCCACATGGCGGCCGCGCCGCCGGTGGCGATGATCGTCGCGGCAGCGGCGATCGGGCGCCCGTCCTCGCAGACCACGCCGGCCACCCGGCCTTCGTCGAGCCAGAGGCGACAGGCGCGGGCGCCCTCGAGGACGACGACCGACTCCTCCCGCACGATCGCCGCGGAAAGCTGCCGGGCCAGCCGCCGCCCGGTGGCGCTGCCGCCGGCGTGGACTATCCGCCGGCGGGAGTGGCCCCCCTCCAGGCCGAGGACGAGGTTGCCGTGGCGGTCGGCGTCGAAGCGCATCCTGCGTCGCTGGAGGTCGGCGATCATCGCCGGCGCCTCGCCGGTCAGGACCTCGGCCGCCGAACGCCGCGTGAGTCCCCTTCCGGCGAGCTCGGTGTCGGCAAGGTGGATCTCCGGCGAGTCGTCCAGGGCCAGGGCGGCCGCCAGGCCCCCCTGGGCCCAGTAGCTCGCGGTCTGCGCCAGCGGGGTGGCGCTCACCACGGCCACGCGGGCTCCCCGGTCGGCGGCCACGAGCGCGGCGTAGAGCCCCGCGGCCCCGGCGCCGACGACGACGATGTCCGCGTCGATCGGTTCGGGCGAGCCCATCGCGGCGTACCGTAGCCGCCCCCGGCACCGGCGGGGAGCTTGCTCTAACGTCACCACCGGTGGGGGAGAAGCTGTTCACGAGCGAGGCCTCACGACTGCACGACACCTCGGCCATGCCCGAGGTTCCCGAGCGGATCGAGCGGATCGAAGCGATCGAG
>CAIKSH010000136.1 GCA_903830015.1 uncultured Solirubrobacterales bacterium
AGGCCTTCCGCAAGCACGCCCGCACCGGGCGCCCGTGGGTGATGCTCAAGTCGGCGAGGAGCCTGGACGGCCAGGTGGCCACGCGGGACGGGGACTCGAAGTGGATCTCCTGCGAGGAGAGCCGCGAGCTCGCGCACCGCTGGCGCGGCGAGGTGGACGCCGTGGCCGTCGGCATAGGCACCGCGCTGGCCGACGACCCGCAGCTCACCGCCCGGGTCGAAGGGGTCCGGCGCCAGCCGCGCCCGGTGGTCTTCGACAGCACCGGCCGCCTGCCGCTCGACTCACGGCTGGCGGAGCAGGCCCCCGAGGTGGGCCTGGTCGTGGTCACCTCGCGCGCCGCGCCGCGCGCGGCGGTCGAGGCGCTGGCCAGCGCCGGCGCCGAGGTGGTCGTCGCCTCCGGCGAGAACGAGCCGGCCCGGGTGGCCGACGCCCTGACCCGGCTCGGCGAGCTCGACCGGCCGGTCACCTCGATGATGCTCGAGGGCGGCCCCCAGCTGGCCGGCGCCTTCCTCGACGCCGGGGAGATCGACGAGGCGCGGTTCTTCATCGCGCCGATGCTCCTCGGCGGCGCCAGCGCCCGCGATCCGCTCGAAGGGATGGGGGCGGGAACGATCGCCGAGGCGACCCGGGCGATCGACGTGACCAGCGGCCAGGTGGGGGACGACATCCTCGTCAGCGCCCGGCTGAAGGAGTGGTAGGGATGTTCACCGGACTGGTCGAGGACCTCGGTGAGCTGGAAGCGATCGACGCGGGCAGCGAGGGCGCGCGCCTGACCATCCGCTCGAAGCTGGCGCCGGAGATCGGCGCCGGGGACTCGGTGGCGATCAACGGTGTCTGCCTGACCGCTACCGGCATCGACGGCTCGAGCTTCGGCGTCGAGGCGATGAACGAGACGCTTGCCCGCACCGCCCTGGGTTCCGCCGAGCCCGGCGACCGGCTCAACCTGGAGCTTGCCCTCCGGCCCGACTCGCGCCTGGGCGGGCACATCGTCCAGGGCCACGTAGACGGGGTGGGAACCGTGCGCGGGACCCGCGAGGAGGGGATCGCCCGTGTGGTGACGATCGGGGCCGACGCCGATCTCCTGCGCTACGTGGTGGAGAAGGGCTCGGTCGCCCTCGACGGCGTATCGCTGACCGTGGCGCGGGTCGACGGCGAGTCCTTCGACGTATGGTTGATCCCGGAAACGCTGGAGAGGACCAACCTCTCGGCGGCCGATTCGGGAGCGCCGGTGAACATCGAAGTCGACATCGTGGCCAAGTACGTGGAGAAGCTCGCCGGGGGTGCCCGGTGAGCCGGAAGGCGCAGGCCGGGATCGAGTTCGCCACCGTCGAGGAGGCGATAGAGGAGATCGCCGCCGGGCGGATGGTGGTCGTGATCGACGACGAGGACCGCGAGAACGAGGGCGACCTGGTGATGGCCGCCGAGTTCGTCACGCCCGAGGCGATCAACTTCATGGCCACCAACGCGCGCGGCTGGATCTGCCTGGCGCTCACCCCCGAGCGCTGCGATGAGCTCGGGCTGGAGCTGATGGCGGCCAAAAACGAGACCCCGCACCAGACCCCGTTCACGGTCACCATCGAGGCCCGAGAGGGGGTGACCACCGGCATCAGCACCGCCGACCGCGCCCACACGATCCGCGTGGCCGCCGACCCGGCCAACGGTCCCGAGGCGATCGTCAAGGGCGGCCACGTCAACCCGCTCAAGGCCCGGGCCGGGGGCGTGCTGGAGCGCACCGGCCACACCGAGGCCAGCGTCGACCTGGCCCGCCTGGCCGGCCTGACCCCGGCCGGCGTGATCTGCGAGGTGATGAACGAGGACGGCTCGATGGCCCGCGTCGACGACCTCGCCGCCTACTGCGCCGAGCACGGGCTGAAGATGATGACCATCGCCGACCTGATCGCCTACCGGCGAAACCACGAGAAGCTGGTGGAGCGGGTGGTCTCGACCTCGATGCCCACCGCCTTCGG
>CAIKSH010000137.1 GCA_903830015.1 uncultured Solirubrobacterales bacterium
ACGCCTACCGCCAGAAGCAGCTCGCCATGGTCCGCGAGCTCGGGGCGGGCCTCGTTCGCGCCCACTACCCGCTCCACCCCAACTCGCTCGAGTGGGCCGACCGAAACGGGCTGCTGGTCTGGTCCGAGGTGCCGGTCTTCCAGGTTTCCGGCGCCGAGCTAAGGAAGGACGAGGTCCGCCGGCGGGCCGTGGCCGCGTTCTCGGGCATGGTCCAGCGCCTAAACGGCCACCCGGCGATCGCCGTCTGGTCGGTGGGCAACGAGCTCTCGGCCCGGGTGAGCAGCGGCCAGGAGGCCTACATCGACGAGGCGGTGGCCGCCGGGCGGGCCATCGACCGCACGCGCCCGATCGGCATCGCGATGGCGCCGGTCCCCAACGTGGACTGCCAGCAGGGCTACTCGGCGCTCGACCTGATCGGCGCCAACGTTTACTACGGCTGGTACATCGGCAGCGACGGGAACACCGCCGACCGGGAGCTGCTCAGCGGTGAGCTCGACCGGCTGCGCGCCTGCTACCCGAAGAAGGCGATCGCGATCACCGAGTTCGGCTTCGAGGCCAACCGCAACGGGCCGGCGGAGGAGCGGGGGACATTCGAGTTCCAGCGCGAGGCGATGGACTACGACCTGAAGGTCTTCGCCTCCAAGCCCTGGCTGAGCGGCCAGTTCTACTGGGCGCTGCAGAGCTTCCGGGTGCGGCCGAACTGGGAGGGCGGCAACCCGTTCCCGCAGTCGCCGATCCACGAGAAGGGCGTGCTCGACTTCGACGGCAACAAGCGGCCCAACTTCGACTTCCTCAGGGACCGCTTCCGCTCGGTCCGGCAGTTCTGAGCGCAGGCCCCGGCCTCCTCGATCCCCGCCCTTACCGCTACCATCGCCCCGCCTATGGCCAAGCCGGAAGCCACAGTCCTGACCGCCAGCCCCCGGGATCCGGGAGGCTCGCGCGACGCCCGCCGTCTGCGGCGCGAGGGCAAGGTGCCCGGCGTCCTGTACGGCGGCGACGGTGGAACGGTCGCCTTCGCCGTCGACAGCCGTGACCTGCGCCGGGCCCTCCAGGCCTCCGGCGCGGTGATCGAGCTCGACGTCGACGGCTCCGGCTCGCCGGCCGTCCTTCGCGACGCCCAGCGCCACCCGGTCCGCGGCGAGATCACCCACGTCGACTTCGTCCGCGTCAACCTGAACGTCGCCATCGAGGCGATCGTCCCCATCTCGGTCGAGGGCGTGGACGACTGTCCCGGCCTGCGAGACGGCGGGGTCCTCGACCAGCCGGTCAGGGAGGTCACCGTCCTGGCGCTGCCCAACGAGATTCCCGAGACGCTCGTCGTCTCGGTCGAGGGTCTCACCATCGGCGAGAACGCCTCGCTGGCCTCGGTCGCCATGCCGGCGGGCGTCGAGCTCGTCGACGACCCGGAGATCGTCGTGGCCTCGATCCTCGCCCCGCGCGTGGAGGTCGAGGAGACGGTCGAGGAAGAGACCGAGCTCATCGGCGAGGGCGAAGAGGGCGAAGAGGGCGCCGGCGAAGAGGGCGGCGAGGAGTCCGGCGGGGACGAGGAGTCCGGCCGCGGGGACTCCGGCGACGGCGACGACTCCGGCGGCGATTCCGACTAGCGGGGGCGCCCGGGCCCCGGCTGCGCTCACGTGAGGCGCCTCTTCTCCGGATCCGGGCCCGCGGACTGGCTGATCGTTGGCCTGGGCAATCCCGGCCCGGCCTACGCGTGGACCCCGCACAACGTCGGCTGGCTCGTGCTCGAAGAGCTCGTGCGCCGCTGGGACCTGGGCCGGGCCCGGACGGCGTTCGACGGCCGGCTGGTCCGCGGCCGGGTCGGAAACCCGGGCGGCGAGCGCGTTGAGGTGGCGCTGCTGGCCCCGCTCACCTACATGAACGAGTCGGGCCGCTCGGCCGGTCCGGCCCGCGGGGCGCTCAAGGTGGAGCTCGACCACGTGCTGGTCG
>CAIKSH010000138.1 GCA_903830015.1 uncultured Solirubrobacterales bacterium
CGTTCTTCTACGCCGAGGATTACCACCAGCAGTACCTCCACAAGGTGCCGAACGGCTACTGCGGCCTGGGCGGCACCGGCGTCAGCTGCCCGGTGGGCAGCGGCCAGGCCGCCTGAACCGGCGCGCGAACGCCGGTTGCTGTGCCATCCTCGGTAAATGCGTAAATCACTGCTGTTCCTCACTTCCCTTGCCGTAACCGCCCTCGTCGCCGCTCCGGTGGCCAGCGCGGAAGCACCGAGCGCCGGCGCGGCCGGCACGTGCCCCCAGTTCCGGGTGCTCCATAACGACACGATTTCCGGGGTGAAGTTCCCGGCCGGGCCGTACAACATGGTCACCAGCCAGCTCGCCTGCTCCCAGTCGACGAAGTATTTCCAGCAGTGGCTTGCCTCCGGGCGAGTGGCCAGCGGCTGGACGGTGAAGCTCCTCTCGCAGGGGCGCCGCCGGTTCACCAAGCTTGGCACCAAGGTCGACTTCCAGGCCACTCCGGCCACCGAGCCGACACCGACGCCGAGCCCAAGCGGCCACACCTGCCCGGGCTACTTCCATGTCCTTAACAACGACAGGATCGGCTCGATGTCGCTGCCGGCGGGGCGCTACCAGATCTCCCTGCTCAACACGGATATCGCGCTCACGGGGCTGAACTGCCCGACTGCCTCGAACGACTTCGCGTACTTCCTGAACAACGACTGGAGCGGCAAGCTCCCGTCGCCGTGGTACGCGAACAGCTCGACGAAGACGTTCTACCGGGGAAGCAACTCGGTCGGATTCCGCGTCAAGCGGATCGGCTCCTGAGCTGAAGGCCGCGCCCCGGCCGCCTGCGCGGCGGCCGGGGCGGCGGGCCCTTCGGGCCCTTGTCCGGGGGAGCGGCGCTCCCCTCCGGCGTGAGCCGTCCGGTCAGGTGGTCATCCCGGTGAACTGGCCACCGGTGATGTTCAGCACCTGCCCGTGCACGTAGTTGCTCCACGGGCTGCAGAGGAAGAACACCCCGCCGGCGGCCTCCTCGGGCGTTCCGGGGCGGCCCATCGGGATGACCATCGCGGCCATGCCGCGCATCTGGTCCGGGATTCCCAGCTGTACCTTCTCGCCGTCGATCTCCATCGTGTTGCTCTCCTCCTTGGAGGCGGTGAGGCGCGTCTCGATGTAGCCGAAGGCCACGGCGTTGACGTTGATCTTGAACTGGCCCCACTCCTTGGCCACGGTCTTGGTCAGGCCGACGACCGCCGACTTGCCGGCCGAGTAGTTGGCCTGGCCAGCGTTGCCCATCGTGCCGGAGACCGAGGAGACGTTGACGATCTTGCGGAAGACCTCGACGCCCTCCTCCTTCTCCTTCTTGGCCGGCTCGCGCAGGTACGGCGCAGCCTCGCGGATGATCCGGAACGGCGCCACGACATGGATGTCGAGCATCTTCTGGAACCAGTCGTCGGAGAGCTTGTGGACCGGCGCGTCGAGGGTGTAGCCGGCGTTGTTGACGATGATGTCGAGCCTGCCCCAGGCGTTGATCGCGGTGTCGACCAGCTCCTTGGGGGCGTTCGGGTCGGTCAGGTCACCGGCGTAGACGACGGTCTCGCCCTTGATCTCGTTGGAGGTCTCCTCGGCGACGTCCTTGTCGAGGTCGTTGATCACGACCTTGGCGCCGTGCTCGCTGAGGATCTCAGCGGTGGCCCGGCCGATACCCCGGGCGCTCCCGGTGACGATCGCCACCTTGTCATCAAGAATTCCCATGTCTGTCTCCTGAGCTCGTAGTCAGTTGGTCGCTGGAGCTTTTCACGACTGCGTTTTCGGTGCCATCTGCCCGTGGACCGGCGCGGCGGGCCTATGCTGCGGACCTTGCCGCGCCCCCCGTTCATCGACGTCGTCGTTCACGAAAGCGTCCACCCCGAGGCGCTGGCCGCCGAGCTGCGGGAGGGCCTGGTGGAAGGAGAGGTGGCCACGCGCCAGCACTACCTGAGCGCCCGGCAGGCGCGGCTCTGGCGCGAGATCGCGCTGGCCTTCTCGCCGGCGCGCAACGATGAAGACGGTGCCCGTGCCTACGACGCGGTAAACGGGCTGCTCGCCGACCGCCTGGCGGGTGATGGCGCCCACGTGATCGGGCTGGGCTGCGGCGACGGGGCCAAGGAGCGCCGGATGCTCGACGCCCTCGCCGGCAGCGGCCCGCTCACCGCGACGGCGGTCGACGTGAGCCTTCCGCTCGTGCAGGTCGCCGTCGACCGGCTCGGCGGAGCCGCGGGCACGGCACTCGGCCGGCCGGTGGTCTGCGACCTCGGCCTCGCCGCCGCCGACCTCCCCGCGATGGTCGGGGAGGCACCGGGGCCCAGGGTGGTCAGCCTGTACGGGATCCTCCCCGGCATGGAGGCCTTCTCGGCGATGGCCTCGGCGCTCGCCCTCCTGCGCCCCGGCGACCTTCTCGCCGTGAGCGCCAACCTCCTGCCCGCTGGCGAGGGCTCGCTGGAGGCCGTCATCGCCCAGTACGACAACGGCCCGACCCGTCGCTGGCTCGGCGCACTGGTCGAGGACGCCGGGATCGAAGAGGGCCTTGCCGACGTGCGGATCGGCGAGCTCTCCGATCCGGGCACCGGCGCGGCGGCCGCCGTCGGCGCCTGGCTGGAGCCGCGGGAGGAGCTCGAGCTGGAGCTCGAGGCCGGCGGGGTGCGCCTGGAGCCCGGCAGCCCGGTGCGGCTGCTGCGTTCGGCCCGCCATACGCCGGAGGGGCTGGAGGCGATCGTCCAGGCCGCCGGGCTGGAGCTGCTGGCGCTCGAGGTCTCGCCGACCGGCGAGGAGGGCGTAGCCCTTGCGGCGGCGCCTACGGGTTGACGTCTTCCGGGCCGATCGCCGAAAGCGTCTCCAG
>CAIKSH010000139.1 GCA_903830015.1 uncultured Solirubrobacterales bacterium
CCGGTGCGCTCGCCGCAGCTGGCTGGTGGGCCGGCTCGCGGGCCACATCGAGAAGGCCCGGGCCGACCGCGTGGCCGTCCGAACCCTGCTCGCGCTCCCCGGCGCCCGGTTGATTGCGGCGGTCGGCGGGGCGCGGGCCGGGCCGGTCACGGAAGAGATGGCCGGGCTAGACCTCGACGCGGTCCTGGCCGGGTGGGGCGAGGCCGGCGCCCGGACGATCTGCCGCCACTCGCGCGAGTATCCGCCGCGGCTGGCGGTGCTGCCCGACCCTCCGGCGGCGCTTCACGTGGTCGGCCCGCCGGCATGGCTCCCCGAGCTCGCCGGCGCCCCGGCCGTGGCCCTGGTCGGGGCCCGCCGGTGCTCGTCGCAGGGAGCCCGGATCGCTGCCGGGCTGGGGCGGGGCTGTTCGGCGGCCGGGGTCACCGTGGTCAGCGGAATGGCCCTGGGCGTAGATGCCGCCGCTCACCGGGGCGCGCTCGAGTCCGGGGGCGCCACGGTGGCGGTCCTGGCCGGCGGCCCCGAACGCGCCTACCCGGCCCGCTGGCGGCGCCTGCACGCGGAGATCGCCTCCCGTGGCGCGGTCGTCTCCGAGCTTCCGCCCGGAACCCCTTCCTTTCGCTGGGGCTTTCCGGCGCGCAACAGAATCATCGCCGCGCTCGCGGGCCTGGTCGTCGTGGTCGAGGCCGCCGCGCGCTCAGGTTCGCTGATCACGGTGGAGATCGCCGCCGACCTTGGAGTGACGGTAGGCGCCGTTCCCGGCGCGCCCGGGTCGCCGCTCGCCGAGGCGCCCAACGAGCTGATCCGCGACGGCGCGGTCCTCGTGCGTGACGCCGCCGACGTGCTGGAGGAGCTGGTCGGCGTCCGGCCCCGGGAGGCGCCGGCCACCGAGATCGAGCCCGAGCTGGCCGAGGTCGCCGAGCTGGTCGCCGCAGGAGTGGGGAGCACGGAGGAGATCGCCCTGCGCGTGGGCCACGGTGCGGCCGTCCTGTCGTCGCTCACCCGCCTCGAGCTCCTGGGGGTGGTCGAGAGGCTCGGACCCGGGCGCTACGCGCCCGGCGCGGCCCCGTGGCGTGTTGCCGGGCGCTGACTGGCGGCCGGGTTGCGGCGGTGCGATAATGCCCGGGTGCGCCTGCTGAGGATGAAGTCGGGTCACGGCGAGGTGCTGCTCGCCGAGGGAGACGTGGACGTCGCCGAGGAGGAGGAGATCCTCGTAGCCGAGTTTCGGCGCCAGATCGACGCCGGCATGTGGGCCGCCGTTCCAGTCGAATCGGCGGGCGCGCGCCGCGAGGCGCTCATGGTCACCGACTTCGAAGAGGTTCCCCGGGACGCCGAGCGCGTGATCTTCTTCCCGCGGGCCGCCGGAGGCCGCTGAGCACCCGATGGTTCTCGCCCTCTCGGCAATCCTGATCGTCATCGTCGCCCTCATCTGGGAGGTTGGGTGGCCGGGCGTCTCCGAGTGGCTCGAGCGCCGGCGGGCCGGCCGTGAGCGGATTCCCGCCCCCGACTTCGATCCCGGCCGCGAACAGCGCGCCGAGAACCGGGCCCGCCAGCTCCTGCGTTCCTGCGTGAGCCCCGAGGAGTGGGAGATGTACCGGGACCTCGGCTTTATCCGGGTCTGGGGAACGCTTCCGCAGGGCGCCGACGACCGCCCCGCCTCGGGCGGAGCCTCGTATGCCTACCTCGTCTATCCGCACCGGCCCCTCCTGGCCTACCTGCCCCAGACCCGCGAGCTGCTCGGCGAGTACTGCGTCGACTTTCCCGACGAAGCCCGCCCCTACGGCAGCGACCGCCTTCCCGACTCCGACGACGTGCTGGCCCGCTGGATGGCCCTTACCGCCGACGAGCGCCGTCTCCTGGGAACGGCGAACCTGCACGTGGCCGGTCGCCAGGTGGACCCCAAGCGGGCCACGCGCGACCTTTGGCGCCTCGAGGAGTGGGAGCGCCGGCGGATGCGGCGGGCCGGCGGTGGGCAGGCTTCCGCCGATACGCTGCCTGCCCGATGACCGACGCCGAGGGCGCCAGCCCGAACCTCAAGCACAAGAGCGCCATCCTCACCGAGGGCCCCGAGCGCGCCGCCGCCCGCGCCTACCTCAAGGGGATCGGCTACGACGACGAGGCCCTGTCCAAGCCGATCATCGGCGTCGCCTCCACCTGGATCGAGACGATGCCCTGCAACTTCCACCTGCGCGCGCTGGCCGCCAAGGTCAAGGAGGGGATCCGCGCCGCCGGCGGGACGCCGATGGAGCTCAACACCGTCGCCATCTCCGACGGCATCACCATGGGCACCCCGGGGATGAAGACCTCGCTGGTGTCGCGCGAAGTGATCGCCGACTCGATCGAGCTGGTCGGCCGCGGCCACATGTTCGACGCGGTCGTCGCCCTCTCGGGCTGCGACAAGACCATTCCCGGGACGGTCATGGCCCTCGCCCGGCTCGACGTGCCGGCGGTGATGCTCTACGGCGGCTCGATCCCGCCCGGCCGCTTCCAGGGCCACGACGTGACGATCCAGGACGTCTTCGAGGCGATCGGCGCCCACTCCGCCGGCAACATGAGCGACGAGGAGCTCCATGAGCTCGAGGGGGTGGCCAGCCCCGGCGCCGGCGCCTGCGGCGGCCAGTTCACCGCCAACACGATGGCCATGGCCTACGAGATCCTCGGGATCTCCCCGATGGGCTCCTCGATGGTCCCCGCCCAGAACCCCACCAAGGGCGGCGTCGCCGAGGCGACCGGGGAGCTGGTCATGAACGTCCTGCGCTCGGGGCTCAAGCCGAGCGACATCATCACCCGGGACTCGCTGGAGAACGCCATCGCCGGCGTCGCCATGAGCGGCGGCTCCACCAACGCCGTCCTTCACCTGCTTGCGCTGGCCCGGGAGAGCGGTGTGGACCTCACGATCGACGACTTCGACCGCATCAGCTCCAAGACCCCGCTCCTCTGCGACCTCAAGCCCGGCGGGCGCTTCGTCGCCGTCGACCTCTTCGAGGCCGGCGGCGTTCCGCTCGTCCTCTCGCGGCTCCTGGAGGCCGGCCTCCTCCATGAGGATGCCCCCACGGTCAGCGGGCTCACCGTCGGCCAGGAGGCCCGGGCCGCGGCGGAGCTGGAGGGCCAGGAGGTCGTCCGCCCGCTCTCGGACCCGATCAGCCCCACCGGCGGCCTGGCGATCCTCCACGGCAACCTCGCCCCGGAGGGCTGCGTGGTCAAGCTGGTCGGCCACGAGCGCCGCCACCACGAGGGCCCGGCCCGCGTCTTCGAAGGGGAGGAGCTGGCGATGGAGGCGGTCACCGCCGGCACGATCCAGGCCGGCGACGTGGTGATCATTCGCAACGAAGGGCCCGCCGGGGGCCCGGGGATGCGCGAGATGCTCGCCGTGACCGCGGCGATCAACGGCGCCGGGCTCGGCGAGGAGGTGGCCCTCCTGACCGACGGGCGCTTCTCCGGCGCGACCCACGGCTTCATGGCCGGCCACGTGGCCCCCGAGGCCTTTCGTGGCGGCCCGATCGCCGCGGTGCGCGACGGCGACAGGGTGACCATCGACGTCGAGTCGCGACGGATCGACGTCGACCTCACCGACGAGGAGATCGCCGAGCGGGTGGCTGCCTACGTCTCGCCGCCGAACGTCGACCGCACCGGAGTGCTGGCCAAGTACGCCGCCCAGGTGGGGAGCGCCTCCGAGGGCGCCGTCACCCTGGTCGGGGACTGAGCGCCCCGGTCCCTAGGCTGCCCGGGGTGCGCATCGGCATCGACATCGACTCCACCCTGCACCACTACTGGGACTCGTTCTCCGCCGTGGTGCTCGAGCGCCACGGGATCCACCTGCCCTACGAAGAGCAGGAGACCTGGCATATCGAGGGCCTCAGCCCCGAGGAGGTCTCCGAGATCGTTGCCGCCACCCACTCGGGCGCTCACGTCTCCGACGCGGTTCCCTACGCAGGAGCGGTCGAGGCGGTCAACCGCTGGGCCCAGGCCGGCCACTTCATCCACATCACCAGCCACCGCTCCACCGACTCGCACGAGGTGACCACCGCCTGGCTGGACTCGATCGGCCTGCAGTACGACGAGCTCTACTGCTCCTTCGACAAGATCAGCCGCTGCCGTGAGCTCGGGATCGACCTGCTCGTCGACGACAGCCCGGTGAATATCGAGCGGGCAATCGAGGAGGGAATGGCCGCCGCGACCATCCTGCATCCGTGGAACCGCGAAGTCTGCGCCCGCCTGCCGGTGGCCAGCGCCGAGGACTGGCCGGGGCTGGAAACCGCCCTGGAGCCGTACTTTTCCGCAGCCGCCTGACGCTGGCGACGCCTCCCGTACCCCGGCTGCCGGGCGCCTTGCAGCCTTCGCGGGCGTCTCCCGGCGGCCGTATCCTCTAGGGGGGAGTTGAGCCAGTTGCCGCCTAAGAAGATCCTCATTCCGGTGCTCGCCGTGGTCGGCGTCATCGCTCTCTTCGTGGGGGCGGCCTTCGCCTGGGACCAGGCCTCCTCCAGCAAGGTGGCGCCGGGCGTGGACGTGGCCGGCGTCGAGATCGGCGGGCTCACCCGCGAAGAGGCGATCACCAAGCTCAAGCGCGACTACCTCGGCGAGCTCCAGCAGCCGGTGGTGGCCAGCTATGACGGCAACAGCTGGAAGCTCACTCCCGAGCAGGCGAACGTCTCGGTGAACGTCGACCAGAGCGTCGACGCCGCCCTGGACCGCAGCCGCCAGGAGAACTTCGTCGTACGCGCCTACCGCTCGATCTCTGGCAAGCCGCTCGGCGCCTCGGTAACTCCCAGCGTGAGCTACGACCGCGGTGAGGTGACAGCGTTCGCCGAGCGCGTGGCCAAGGGCGTCGAGGTTCCGGCCCGGGACGCCTCCCTGGACTTCGGCAGCGGGTCCCCCGAGCCGGTCGCCTCGCGGCCTGGCCGCAGCGTGAAGGGCAAGACGCTGCGCCGCCAGGTGCGGGCCGCCCTCAGCACGCCGGGCGCCCCGCACGACCTGAAGGTCAGGACCCGGAAGGTCGAGCCGAAGGTCACCACCGGCGAGCTCTCCGAGAAGTACCCGATGCTGATCATGGTCAGTCGCGGCTCC
>CAIKSH010000140.1 GCA_903830015.1 uncultured Solirubrobacterales bacterium
CCGGGCACGTCTTCCGGACCCGCGGCAAGGTGCTGATCGTTCCCGGCTGGCGCGGCGTGTGGGGCGAGCTGGCCGGCGGGGAGAAGAAGGACGACGAGGACTCCGGCTCCGACCAGCAGCTGCCCCGGCTCGAGAAGGGAGAGGAGGCCGCAGTTAACGACGTGGAGTCGCTGGAGAAGGAGACCAAGCCGCCAGGCCGTTACTCCGACGCCTCCCTGCTCGGAGCCATGGAGGGTGCCGGCAAGTTCGTCGAGGACGAAGAGCTGCGCGAGGCGATGACCGACTCCGGGATCGGCACGCCGGCGACGCGCGCGGCGATCATCGAGCGGCTGATCGACGTCGGCTACGTCGAGCGCGAGGGGCGTGCCCTGGTCCCCACCGAGAAGGGGATGAACGTCATCCGGCTGCTCGACGGCCACGCGCTCACCGAGCCGGCCCTGACCGGGGAGTGGGAGAAGCGGCTCAACGAGATCGAGGAGGGCACCGAGCAGCGCAAGAAGTTCATGGCCGACATCGCCGGCTTCGCCGATGCGACGATCACCGAGCTCGACACCAAGCTCAAGGACGTGAAGATCCCCCGGGCCAACCTCGGGCCCTGCCCGATCTGCGGCCAGGACATCATCGAGAACCGCAAGGGCTTCTCGTGCTGGTCGCGGGAGGATCCGGGCTGCGGCTTCGTCATCTGGAAGAAGAAGGCCGGCAAGACGCTGAGCGAGAGCATCGCCCGCGAGCTGATCACCACAGGGGTTACGGCCAAGCAGGTGACCGGCTTCCGAGGACGCAGCGGGCGACCGTTCCGGGCCAAGCTGGCCATGCAGCAGAACGAGGAAGGCAAGTGGCGGGTCGAGTTCGACGAGGAGTGGGCGAGGGAGAGCCGCCGCACGGCCGACGCCGAAGAGCTCGAGGAGAAGGTCGTCACCGCCGACAGCAGCGACGCTGCCGACGCCGCCTGACCGGGCCGTCAGATCCGCCGGTCGCTGCGCGACCCTAGGCCCAGGTGCCGCTTGAGCTGATCACCGGGCCGGTCAACTCCGGCAAGGCCGGACTCGTCCTCGAGGCCGTGGAGAAGGCCGCCGCCGACGGGCTCGACCCGACGCTCGTCGTGCCGACGGCAGCCGACTCGGATCTCCTGCGCCGCGAGCTGGCCGGACGCGGCGTGACCGCCGCGGTCCGGGTCGTCGGCTTCCGGGGCCTCTGGGAGCAGGTGGCCCGACGGCTCTCGTTCGATCCGCGGCCACTGGCCCGGTTCCGGCTCGAGCGGATCGCGCGCGCGGTGTCCGACGAGGCGCTCGCTGCCGGACGGCTCAACTCCTCGCTCCGGCTTTCGGCCGCGGAGGACGGGTTTGCCCCCGCCCTGGTCACCTTCGCCGAGGAGCTGGGCGACGCCGGAGCCGATCCGGACCGCTTCGACGCGGTGATGGCCGCGTGGGCGGCCGCCGACTCGAGCCTGGAGAACTACTCCGGCGACCTGGCCCTCCTCTACCGCGCCTACCGTGAGCGGCTGGAGTCGCTCGGCGCGCGCGACGAGGCCGGCTTCGTCGCCGGACTGCTGGCCGAGCTGGCCGAAAACCCGCAGGCCTGGGGCCAGGCGCCGGTCTTCCTCTACGGCTTCGACGACTTCCCGGAGCGCCAGCTGGCGACGATCGAGGCGCTGGCCGGCCCGGCCGGCGCCCCGGTAACCGTCTCGTTCCCCTTCGAGCAGCGGGCGGCGTTCGAGGCGCGGGCGGCGGTCTTCGGCCGGCTGGAGGCTCTCGCTGGCGACGCGGTGAGGCACTGCCGCCGGGGGACCGCCCACTACGCACCCGGCAGCGCGGGCCCGCTGGGCGGTTTGGAAGAGCGGCTCTTCGAGACCGGCGCCGGGGCCCTGGACCCGGGGCAGGCGGTAGAGCGGTACGTCGGCGGGAGCGAGCGCGCCGAGCTCGAGCTGGTGGCCGCGCGGGTCGCCGCCCTGATCGGCCGGGAGGGAGTCGCGCCCGAGGCGATCGCCGTCGCGGTTCGGGACCTCGACGAGGGAACCGTTCCCCTCGTCGAGGCGGTCTTCGCCGAGGCCGGCGTCCCGATTGCGCTGCGCCAGCGGGTGGTGATCGGGCGCACGGCGCTCGTCCGCGGCGTGCTGGCCCTCATGCGCTGCGCCCTGGCGCCCGACCCGGCGGCCCCGGCTTCGGTCGACCTGGTGGCCGAGCTGGTGACCTGGCTGCGCACGCCCGGGGTCAGCCCGCCGGAATTCCTCTGGCAGGCCGACGTGCTGGAGCGGGCCTTCCGGCAGGGAGAGCTGGAGAGCCTCCAGCAGGCCGAGGAGCGCTGGTCCCGGATCAGTGGCCTCGACTCGATCACCGCACTGGAGGTTCTCCGGGAGGGCTTCCGCGACAGCCAGGCCGAGGGCTTCCGCCGCTGTGCCTCGCAGGCGCGCCGCGTCCTGGCCGCCGCCGCCGGCCAGGAAAGTGCTCCGGTGCTTAGCGGGGCCGAGCTGAGAAACGCCGAGGCGCTCGCCGACCTGCTGGTCGGTTTCGAGGACCTGGAGTGGCTGGTCGGAAGGTCGCCCGACCTGGCGCCCTCCCCGGCCCAGGCGGTTGCCGAGCTGGCCGCGCGTGAGATCGAGGTGGGGGAGAGCATCGTCCCGGGCTCGGTCTCGGTGGCCCGGCCCCTGGCGCTCAGGGCCCGCCGGGTCGACACCCTCATCGTGGCCCGGATGCAGGAAAGCCAGTATCCGAGCCGGGGCCGGGAGAGCCCCTTCCTCGGGGACCTGACCCGTGTGCGGGTGGACGCCGCGGCGACGGCCGCGGGGCTCGAGCCGCTCTGGCCCGACGGCCGGCCCGACCGGGTAGCCGCCGAGCGCCACCTGCTCCACGCCCTCCTGTCGCGAGCCGAGCGGATGCTCGCGTACAGCCACTACCGGATGACCGATGGCGGCGAGCCGGCCAATCCCTCGCTCTTCCTGGACGACGTCGAGGAGCTCTTCGAGCCCCGCCCCCCGCTGCTCGTGCGGCGCCTGGGCGAGACCGGCTGGGACGAGGATCCCCGGCTCGCCCCCAGCGACTACCAGCTCGCCCTCGCCGCCCTGCGGCCCCGCGCAGGGCGCGAGGAGAGCTACCTGCTCTCGAGCCCGGCGGCGATAGACAGCCTCTCGGGGCGGGGCGTCTGGTCGGCGACCTCGCTAGAGCTCTACCTGCGCTGCCCGGTCGCGTGGTTCGTCGAGCGCTTCCTGCGCCCGGAGAACCTCGAGCCCGATTCGGAGGCGATCCGGTTCGGCGACGCGGCGCATCGCGTGATGAAGTCGGTCTTCGATTCGCTCCCCGACCAGGAGCGCCGGATAACCGCCGGGAACCTGGACGCGGCCCTGGCGGCGCTCGACAATGCCGTCGGGACGGTGGCCGTGGTCTCGCCCGACCCAGTGCAGGAGCGGATCATGCGCCACCGCATGGGCCGGATGCTCTCCGGCTTCCTCGCCCAGGAGGCCGGGTCCGGATCGTCGTTCGTGCCCTCGGAGTTCGAGCTCGAATTCGGCAGCGGGGCCAGCGCGCCGGCCGATCTCGGCGACGGCCTGCTCCTGCGGGGCCAGATCGACCGCGTCGACCTCAGCGACGGCGACGCCATCGTCCTGGACTACAAGTCCGGGGCGACCTCGAAGGACTGGCCGGCGGCCAAGTGGCTTGAGCGGGGCGTGCTCCAGGCCGCCCTCTACGCACTGGTCTACGAGAGCGAGCGGCCCCAGGAGAGGGTGGTCGGCTCGATGTACGCGTCGCTGCGCGCCGACAGCAAGGGCCCGCGCGGGGCGATCGAGGCGGGAGCCGACGTCGGCCGCGAGGACATCACCGGGACCGACCGGGTCTCCGAGCCCGACTTCCGGGAGCTCCTGTCGGAGGCCCGGGAGCTCGCCGCCGGTGCGGTGGCACAGATCGGCGCCGGCGTCCTCACCCCGACCGAGGACCCGCAGCGCTGCGCCTTCAGCTCCGACGGCGGCTGCGCCCATCCCGAGATCTGCCGGAGGTACAGATGAGCGGCAGGGAGGCGCGGCTCTGGGACGGCGAGGTGATGGTCGGCCCGTACGGCCCGCTGAACGCCGAGCAGGTCGCCGCGGCCAGCAACCGGGCCGAGCCCCTGCTGCTGGAAGCCAGCGCGGGGGCCGGCAAGACGCTGGTCCTGGTGGAGCGTTTCGTCCGCGACGTGCTGGAGGGCGACGGCGAGGGCGAGCCGCTCGGCTGCGAGGAGATCCTCACCATCACCTTCACCCGCAAGGCGGCCGCCGAGCTGAGGTCGCGGATCCGGCGCCGCTTCGCCGAACTGGCGGCCTCGGACATCCCGCAGGCCGCCAGGGCCCGCGCCGCCGTCGCCGAGCTCGACGGGGCCTGGATCTCCACCATCGACGCTTTCTGCGCCCGCGTGCTGCGCCGCCACGCCCTGGTCGCCGGGGTCGACCCCGGCTTCACGGTGATCGAGGAGGCCGACCTGGCCGGTGCCCGCCGCCGGGCCTTCGCCGATGCGGTGAGCCGAATGCTCGAGGGCGCCGAGCAGGAACGGCTGCTCGACCTCCTGGCGGCCGACCGCTACGAGGGGCTCCTGGCCGAGATCTCCCGTACCTACGACCGCCTGCGCAGTGCCGGCCAGGCCGAGCCGCGGCTGCCGGAGGCGGCTTCCGGCGAGGACCCCGACGGCTGGATCGCCCTGCTCGACCAGCTGCTCGCCGCCTACGGGGAGGCCTTCGCGCGGGAGAAGCGCCGCCGGGGAGGATGTGACTTCTCGGACGTCGTCTTCGCCACGCTCGGGCTCTTCACCGACCACCCGGCGATAGCCGCCGAGTACCGGGACCGCTTCCGCCGCGTCCTGATCGACGAGTTCCAGGACACCAATGGGCTTCAGCTGCGGCTCTTCGAGGCGCTCGGGGTGCCGGCGCGCTTCCAGGTTGGCGACCCGCTTCAGTCGATCTACGGCTTCCGCTTCGCCGACGTCGAGCTCTTCCGGGAGGTGGCGGAAGCCCACTCCCGTGACGGCCAGCGACTGCAGCTGGTTCGCAACTACCGTTCGCGCCCCGAAATCCTCGAGGTGCTCAACGCTGCCTTCGGCGAGGCTCACACCGGCGGCGGCTTCGAATGGGTGGAGATCGTCAGCGGCCACGAGGACCCGGCCGAGGCGCCGTGGGAGGGGGCCGCCGGAGAGGGCCCCTTCGTCGAGCTCCTCTTCACCGACCGCGCCGCCTGGGACGACGCGGAGCCCGGGCCCGCAGTGGCCGAGGCCCGGCTGGTGGCCAACCGGGTCAGGCAGCTGGTGGACGACGGAGAGGCCGGGCCGGGCGAGATCGTGATCCTGATGGAGACCCGGTCGGCGATGGCCACCTACCGCGAAGAGCTTCGCCGCATCGGGCTCGAAGCGGTATCGGACGGGGGCGAGAGCTGGTGGTCGCGCGCCGAGCTTTGCGACCTGCTGGTCCACGTGCGCCTGCTCGCCAACCGGGGCGACGAAGAGCAGCTCCTGGGTGCCCTGCGGTCGCCGATGTGCGGAGTAAGCCTCGACACGCTCGCGCTCCTGGGTGCCGAACGGGTGCAGGGGAAGCGTTCCTCGCTCTTCGAGGCCCTGGAGGCCGCCTGTTCCGACGAGCAGGAGCCCGGGACCCCGGCCTCCTCGATCGACGAGGTCGAGCGCTCCCGGCTTCGGGCCTACCTCGCGCTCTTCCGCGAGTGGGCGCAGGCCTACGGGGGCCTCGGGGCCGGGGACCTGCTGGACCGGATCGCCCGCGACAGCGGCTACCAGAGCCTCCTGCTCCAGGAGAGCGGGGGCCAGCTGGCGCTGGCCAACGTCCGCAAGCTGGTGGCCCTGGCCCACGGCTGGGACAGCCGTGACGGCGGGGATACGAGGGCCTTCCTGGACTGGGTTGACACCGCCGCTCCCGGTTCCAGCCAGACCGACGCCCCGGTCGGCGGGGCCATCGACGCCGACGGCCGCGACGACCCGGCCGGGCCGGTTCGCCTGATGACGATTCACGCGGCCAAGGGCCTCGAGTTCCCGGTCGTGGTCATTCCCCGTCTGGGAAGCGGCGTCCGGGGCGACAATTCGGCCATTCGCGTGGAGGGCGACCGGGTCGGCTGCTCCCTGCACGTGGCCGGCGACGGAGGCGGGAAGGGCGCCGTGGGCCCGCATGCCGAGCTTCGCGACGAGGCCGACGCACGGGTCCATCACGAGCGCCGGCGCAGCATTCACGTAGCCGTCACCAGGGCCGAGCGCCGGCTGGTGCTCTCCGGTGCCGGCAAGCCCTCGGGGCCGTGGGACCTCGATGACCGCTCGGCCCGGTCGGCCCCCCTGCGCTGGATCGTGCCGGCGCTCCTGGGTCCCGACGCGCCGGCGATCCTCGAGGAAGGCGGCGGCGAGATCCCGGTTGGCGGGGTGTCCGGGGCCCCGACGGTGCGCCTCGTGGTGAGCACGCCCGACCGGGCGCCTGAGCTCATGGGGGCACCGGAAGAGTCTGGTGCCCTCGAGCCGGGCGAGCCCGAGCCGCTCAGGCCGCCGGCCCCGGCCGGCGAGGGCGCCCGCGAAGTCCCCGCGACCGTCAGTTACTCGGAGCTTTCCCGCTTTTCGGAGTGCGGCTACCGCTGGTACCTCGAGAAGGTGGTCGGGCTGCCGCCCAGGACCGAGGACGGCCCGGGCAACGGTTCCGGCGCGGCCCGGGCGCGCGGAACGCTGGCCCACCGGCTGCTCGAGGAATTCACCTTCGAGGAGCCCGAGGCGATCCCCTCCGACGACCAGATCGCCGCCCTGGCCCTCACCGTCGAGGGCGCCTCGCCGGGGCCGAAGGAGATCGCCGAGCAGCGGGAGCTGCTCGAGCGCTTTGCCGCCAGCGACCTGTGGAAGGAGATCGCCGCCTGTCCGGCCGTGGAGAGGGAGAGCAGCTTTGCCGTAGCGCTGGCCCCTGGCGACGCAACGCTCCCCGTGCTCACCGGCGCCATCGACCTCATCGCGGGGCGGCCGGACGGCAGCTCCCTCGTGGTCGACTACAAGACCGACCGCCTGGACCCGCAGGGCGACGAGGATCTGGGCGAACGGGTCGAGGCGCGCTACGGGCTCCAGCGCGACGCCTACGCGCTGGTGGCCCTGCGGCGCGGCGCCAGCGAGGTTGAGGTCGTCTACTGCTTCCTCGAACGGCCAGGGGAGAGGGTGGCGTCGGTCTTTACCGCGGCGCACGAGGAGCAGCTGGTAGCCCGCCTGGCCGCGGCGGCCCGGGAGCTGACCGACGGCGTATTCCCGGTTTCGCAGGAGCCCCGGGCCGCGCTATGCCTGGGCTGCCCGGGGCGCCCGCTCGCTAACTCGCCCGGGCTCTGCTCGTACAGCTTCGAAGAGACCTCCCGCAGCGGCTGAGCGCCCGCGTTTCCGGGCGCGATCGGGACTGTCAGGGCGGGCGAATACGGATAGAATCCGGGGTTCGCATCGCAGCGGTGGCTGGGGCCCTGCGCGATGTGACCCTGCGATGAAACAGATCACCAGACCACACGCCCAGGGCCTCTATGACCCGCGCTACGAGCACGATGCCTGTGGCGTGGCGATGGTCGCCCGGCTCGACAACGAGCCATCCCACGAGGTGATCGTCCGGGCCCTCGAGGCGCTGGACAACCTGGAGCACCGGGGCGCGGAGGGCGCCGATGTCGAGACCGGCGACGGGGCCGGGATCCTCGTCCAGGTGCCCGATGCCTTCTTCCGCCAGGTGGTCGACTTCGAGCTCCCGGAACCGGGCCAGTACGCGGTCGGGGTCTGCTTCCTGCCCCGGGAGCCCGAGCACCGGCGCAAGATCGAGGAGCTGATCGAGCTCACCGTCGCCACCGAGGGCCAGGTCTTTCTCGGCTGGCGCGACGTTCCCATCGATCCCGCGTTCCTGGGGCGCACCGCCGATGCTTCCCGGCCGGAGATCCGCCAGTGCTTCATCGCCGCGGGCCCGGGGTTCCGGGATGACCAGGACGCCTTCGAGCGCAAGTGCTACGTGATCCGCCGAATCGTGGAGCTCGCTGCGGGCCCGGACTTCTACTCGCCGAGCTTCTCCTC
>CAIKSH010000141.1 GCA_903830015.1 uncultured Solirubrobacterales bacterium
ATCTGGCCGTTGATGTTGTTCGAGTAGCGCAGCGAGAAGTTGCGGTCGGCCGAGGCGGCCGCCGGCAGCATCAGAGCCAGCGCCGCAAAGGCGACGCCGGCTACGGTCAACGGTTTCCTTGCCCCGGCCACGGCGGGAAAGTTAACAGCGGAGGGGGCGGGCCGCGCAGGTCGGGTTGGCGCGATAATCCCGCGTGGTGAGCGAGGAACCCAAGCCGGCGTCGGCGGCACAGAACACGGCCGGCTGGCTGCGCGGGCTGGACCACCTGCCGCCGCCGATGATCGTCGTCGGGGCGATCTTCTCGATCCAGCTCGGGGCGGCTGTCGCGACGAGCCTCTTCGACTCGGTAGGGCCGACCGGTGCGACCTTCTTGCGCCTGCTGCTCGGGTTCCTGGTCCTGCTCATCGTCGGCCGACCGCGGTTTCGTGGGCGCACCCGCCGCGAGCTGCTGATCGGGCTGGGCTTCGGCATCTCGCTGGGCCTCACCAACATCCTCTTCTACGAGGCGATCGCCCGTCTCGACCTGGGGATCGCGGTGACGATCGAGTTCATCGGGCCGATCGGCCTGGCGGCGCTGCTCTCGCGCCGCCCACTTCACTTCTTCTGGGCGCTGCTCGCCGGCCTGGGCGTGGTGCTGCTTGCCGCGCCATGGTCGGCGTCGAGCGTCCCGCTGGAAGGCGTTGCCTTCGCCGCCGGCGCCGGCCTCTTCTGGGCGATGTACATAGTCATGGCCCAGCGGGCCGGGGCAGCCTTCGAGGGGTTCGACGGCCTGGCGCTGGGCATGGTCTTCGCGACGCTGATCGTGCTCGTCCCCGGGGTGGCCGGCGGCGGGTCCGAGCTGCTCTCGGTTCACGTCCTGCTGGTCGGGCTGGCCGCTGCCGTGCTGAGCTCGACCATCCCCTACGTGCTCGAGACCGAGGCCCTGAGGCGGATGCCGGCGCGCGTCTTCAGCGTGATGATGAGCCTCGAGCCGGCGATGGCCGCCCTGATCGGCTTCGTCGTGCTCGGCCAGGCGGTCGGCGTTCGTGAGGCGGCGGCGATCCTCTGCGTGGTGGTGGCCGGAATCGGCGTCACGCGCGGCAGCGATGCGGCCCCGCCGCCGCAGGCCGCCATCGAGGCCTGAGCGGCGCTACCAGCGGTCGCGTCGACGGGTAATCGCCTGCCAGTAGCCGATCAGCGAGGCCGGGGCGACCAGGGCCTGGAAGGAGACCGCGTAGATGAACAGGCCGACCGGGTCCCGGTAGCGCGGAAGGCCGGCGTTGTCCCAGACGGCGTCCTGCTTCCAGGCCATGAACCTGAGGATCACGAAGTTCAGGAGCAGCACGGCGAAGGTCAGCCAGCCGATTACGTAGAAGCGGCCGGTGAAGGCCAGGATCACGCCGGGAACCATGACCACGATCAGCGCGAAGTCGATCCACGGCAGCACGTAGTCGACCAGCACCGAGTAGGCGAACGCCTTCCCGCGGGCGAGCATCCCGGCCCCGTGGCGGTTGAGGCCCTGGACCATGCCCCGGGCCCACCGGGAGCGCTGGCGGTAGAAGGCCCGCAGCCGCGTCGGCGTCGTGGTGAAGGCCAGCGCGCTGGGCTCGTAGGCGATCGTCCCGCCCGCGTTGATCAGGGCCCAGGTGAGGACGATGTCCTCGCCCGAGACGCCCGGCCAGCCCTCTGCGGCCCGGACCTCCTCGGCCTGGTAGCAGCTGAACGATCCCTGGGCCACGAGCGCGTTGCCGAAGTAGTTCTGTCCCCGCTTGACCGCGGCGATCCCCAGGTAGTAATCCCAGGCCTGGACGCGGGTGAGGAGGTTGACCCTCGGGTTGGCCGACAGGACTGCGCCGGCCGTGGCCGCCGCCCCCTCGTCGACGTGGCGGCGGACCAGGGCCTGGAGCGAGAGCGGCCCGAGCTGGGTGTCGCCGTCCACCGTTACGCAGAGCTGGGTCCGGCAGGCGGCCAGCGCCGCATTGAGCGCGTTGGCCTTGCCGCCGTGGGGAAGCCTGAGGACCTCGACCTCGTCACGTTCCATCTCCTCGGCACAGCAGGCGGTGTGGTCGGTCGAGCCGTCGTCGGCCACGATCACGAAGATGTCGCCGGGGTACCGGCTTTCGAGTACCGACTGGACCGTCTCGCAGATGTGCTCGGCTTCGTTGAAGGCCGCGACGAAGACGGTTACGTCGGGTAGCCGGCCGCCGGGCGGAAGCGGGGAGATCGAGGGCAGGCGTTCCAGGGCCAGTGAGGAGAGCAGGACCGAGTTGATGATTCCCGGGCCGATGGCGATGCCGCCGATGGTCAGCCAGGCCAGCGGCGTGCCGACGAGGTTCGCGAGGTTGTCGGCCCAGGGGATCGCCAGCCAGATTGAGAAGAGTCCCCAGGCCGCGCCGAAGACGACCGGGATGATCGAGCGCATCTCCGGCGAGAGCTCGTCGGCCAGCGGCGGGCGCAGGCGGCGCCAGCCCTTACGGGCAGGCCTTTCACGGGCTTTCTCCCCACTAGCGCTCACGGCCGGTAATGGCAACGTAGTCCACCGGAACCGGCGTTCATGCCAGAAGGCGCTCGCGCGCTGCCGGCCGGCGCCCGGGTAGGCTCGCCGCGATGGTCGCCGGGGGGCTTCACCTCGAGGAGGTATCGACACCGGTCGGGACGGTTCAGGTGGCGGCGGGCCCGGACGGCGTCTCCTGGGTGCGCCTCCCCGGGGCCTCGCTGCCCTCGCAGATCGTGGTCGCCGGTTCATCCGGGCGCGAGCCGGTCGCCGATCCCGAGGGGCTGGCACGCGAGGCGGCCGGCCAGGTCGAGGAGTACTTCGTCGGCTCGCGCCGGGAGTTCGACCTTCCACTCGACCTGGGCGGTCTTTCGGAGTTCCAGCGGGCAGTGCTGGCCGCTGCCGCGCAGATCCCTTACGGGGAAACGGCCAGCTACCGCGAGATGGCGATAGCCGCCGGCTCGCCGGGGGCCGTGCGCGCCGCCGGCACGGCGATGGGCGCAAACCCGGTGCCGCTCCTTATTCCCTGCCACCGGGTGATCCGCTCGGACGGCACCCCCGGCCTGTACGGCGGGGGCGAGCCGCTGAAGAGATGGCTGCTCGACTTTGAGGCCGGAGGGATTTCCCGCGTCGGGGCCGAATCACCTAGGGTTGCGCGGTCCGGGTAGCGCCCGGCCGTCGTTGAGGAGGAGGAGAGATGAGCACCGCACCGCTGCCCGCAGACCCCCAGCTGGTCGAAGAGACCACCGCGCTGGCCCTCGAGGAGAAGGGCCACCTGGTCAAGTCGCTTCGCCGCGTGGACATGTTCCTGCTTACCGTCTGTGCCTTTGTCGGCCTGGACACGCTCGGGCTCGTGGCTTCCAACGGCTCCCAGGGCTTTCTCTGGCTCGCCCTCCTGGCCGTGCTCTTCGTCCTTCCCTACGGACTGCTGATGTCCGAAGTGGGAAGCACCTTCACCGAGGAGGGCGGACCCTACGAGTGGGTCAAGCTCGCCTTCGGCCGGTTCAACGGCGCGATTACCGCCGTCCTCTACTGGTTCACCAACCCGCTGTGGGTCGGCGGCTCCCTGGCCTTCATCGCCACCGCGGCCTGGAGCGACAACATCACGAAGATCACCCCCGGCTCGGCCGGCGACTACATCTTCAAGCTGATCTTCATCTGGTTCTCGATCGGCGTGGCCGTCGCCGCCCTCAAGCGCGGCAAGTGGATCCCGAACTTCGGAGCGGTCATGCGCTTCTTCATCGTGATCCTCTTCTCGGTCACCGTGATCATCTACGGGGTCAAGAATGGCTTTGCCGGCTCCGGGCTGAGCGGCGCCAAGACGACGATGACCGTCTTCCTGGCCCTCGTCCCGCCTCAGCACTTCAACTACGTCGGCTTCGAGCTGCAGAACGGGGCCGCCGAGGAGATGCAGAACCCGCAGAAGGACGTGCCCCTTTCGGTCCTGCGCAGCGGGGTCACCGGCGTCCTCATGTACTCGGTGCCGATCCTCTGCATCCTGCTCGTCCTGCCGCTCGACCAGGTCACCGGGATCGGCGGCTTCCTCGATGCGGTCGCGGCCACCTTCAGCGTCTACGGCGGCGCGGCCACCGTGATGAAGGACATCATGGTCCTTGCCTTCATTGTCACGCTCATGACCTCGGGCGCGGTATGGATGATCGGCAGCGACCGCGTGCTCGCCGTTGCCTCCTACGACGGCGCGTTCGCCCCGTACTTCGGGCGGTTCAGCCCGCGGCTGGGCACGCCGGTGCGGGTGAACATCCTGTCGGGGATCGTCTCCTCGATCTTCATGATCCTCGCCGTGGCCGCCTTCGACGGCGGGGAGGATTCGAAGTTCTACATCGTCCTGACGATCGCGATCTCCACGACGCTGATCTCCTACCTGTGGATCTTTCCGGCCGCCCTCAAGCTCCGCTACAGCCACGGTCACGTTCACCGCAGCTACCGGGTGGGCAAGTCTGGCAACGGCCTGATGATCCTCGTGGTTGCGCTGGCCACCTTCTGGGTCGCCCTGGGCAGCTGGGTGGCGATCTTCCCCGGCACGCTCGAGTCGGTATTCGGGGTCAGCTACGACTTCGTCGGCACCTGGGGCACCGGCCGGGGAACCTACGAGGCGCTGACCATCGGAACGCTGGTGGTGATCCTGATCATCACCATCATCGGCTACCTCGCCGGCACGCGTGTCAGGCGCGAGCAGGTGACGATCCCGATCGAGGACGTCGCGGCCGGCGAAGCGGCGCGACCGTAGGCCCCGCTCAGCCGGACTCCCCGGACCGGCCGCCGGTCCTAGCCGGCGGTTGGGTCCGGCGCGCCCAGCTCGGTCCACTCCGGCGGCTCGTAGGCCTTGCCGGGCACGCCGCCGAGCACCAGAAGGCGCATACCTTCCGGCCCGACCATCACCGCCCGCTTGGCCGAGGAGCCGACGCGAACCATCGTCTCGGGGTCGATCGCGAACTCCTCGCCGTCGACCTCCATCCAGCCGCTGCCCGAGAG
>CAIKSH010000142.1 GCA_903830015.1 uncultured Solirubrobacterales bacterium
CGTACACGCTCGCGGCCAACGTCGACGCCTACCGCGCCCGCCTGACCGGCCGGTGGAGCCGCTCGGTCGTTGTGGCGCCGGTCGACTCACCCGCCTACGCGATGCCGGCCGCGGCCTGGGCGGCCAAGTCCGGCGACCCGGTTCTCTTCACCGGGAAGGAGAGCCTGCCGGCGGCGACCGCCTCGGCGATCCGCTCGCACGGCAAGCCGAAGATCTACCTGCTCGGCCCGGCCTCGGTGGTCTCCTCCGGGGTTGCCGACGAGCTTCGGCAGCTCGGGAGCCTCACCCGCATCGGCGGCGGTACGGCGGCCGCCAGCGCCGTGGCCTTCGCGCGCTTCTCGCAGTCGGGGTTCGGCTGGGGCGTGACCGACCCGGGCCACGGCTTCCTGTTCGTCAACCCCAACGAGCCGGCCGCGGCCGGGGGCGCGGCTCCGCTCGCTGCCAGCGGCACCTACGGGCCGCTGCTGGTGATCAACCGGGACGGCTCCCTGCCCGCCGTCACGCGCGAATACCTGAGGGACCTGCGACCCGGCTACTCGAGCGACCCGGTCCGGGGCGTCTATAACCACGGCTGGATGATCGGCGACACCGAATCGGTGCCCGCCGCCACCCAGGCGGAGGTCGACGGGCTTCTTGAGATCAAGCCGGTGCGCTAGAACAGGTATCCCGATGAGCGAAGCCCTCGATCCCCAGCAGGCCGCAGCGGCAGAGGTGACCGTCGAACAGATCCGCGCCCTCTGCGGCGCCTCCACCCCCCACTTTGCGATGCAGCTGCGCAACCGGATACTGAGGCTGATCGAGGGCCTGCCCGAGGAGCACCCGGCCCGGCGCGAAGGCGAGCTGGAGATAGCGCGGCTCGAGCAGATCGGCTTCGACGGCGAGATCCGCGGGCGCCAGGCCGACCCGGGCATGGAGCCTCTGGCCAGCGTCAACGACCCCGACAAGCGCTGAGCGGCGCGGTGGATGAGCCCGAGGCAGGCCCGCCCGGGATCGAAGGGGTCGACCTTGCCGGCCCGTTCCCGGTCGGCCGCTACGCCTCGCGGCTGAAGGAGTTCCTGCGCGGGGTCGAGCGCGTGCAGGTATTCGGGGAGCTCTTCAACCTCCGGTATTCCAAGACCCGCGCCTACTTCGAGCTCCGCGACGGCAACGGCGCGCTGCCGTGTGCCATCTGGCGAAACCGGCTGGATGCCCTCGGTCTCCCCGAGGACGCCCTGGCCGACGGGGTCCAGCTCGTCCTGGCCGGTGGCCCGGACTACTACCCGGGCAGCCGCACGGCCTCCCCCGGCTTCTCCTTCGACGTCACCGACCTGCGGATCGCCGGGGAGGGTGACCTCCTGGCCCAGCTGGAGCGGCTCCGCCGCCAGCTCGGCGAGGAGGGGCTCTTCGAGCCTCAGAAGGAGCTGGAGCTTCCCCTCCTTCCGCGGACGATCGGCGTGGTGACCGGCGAGAGCGGCAAGGCGAGGGACGACATCCTCGCCGGCCTGCAGCGCCGCGGCTGGGAGGGAAAGATCGTCTGGGCCTTCGCGCCGGTTCAGGACCGGCACGCCGCCCCGAGGATCACCGAGGCTCTTCAGGAGCTTTCGGCGCTGGACGAGGTCGAGGCCATCATCGTCGCCCGGGGCGGAGGATCGCTGGCCGACCTCTTCGCCTTCTGCGACGAGACGCTCTGCCGGACGGTGGCGATGCTGCGCGTGCCGGTGATCTCGAGCGTCGGCCATCACTCCGACCGGACCCTGATCGACGACGTCGCCGCCGTGGCCTGCTCGACTCCGACCCACGCCGCCGAGGCCGTCGTCCGGGTGGTGGTTCCCGACGAGTGGGCCTCACTGGCCGCCTCGGCCCGGTCGCTGGACCGGCGCTCACGGGCCGGCGTGGCAACACGGGTCCGCGCGCTCGGGGCGCTGGCCCGGGTGCCCGGCGAACAGCTTCGCCGCCACCGGCGCGACCTCCACCAGAGGGCCCGGGAGATCCGCGCCTCGGCAGGCCGGGCCACCCTCGCCGACCGTGAGCTCACCCAGCGGCGCGCCGTGGTGCTTCGGCGCAAGGCGCTGGCGGCGGCCGGGCCGGAGACCGAGGCCCGCAGGCGCGCGCTGGCCGCGATCGCCGCAGCGCTCGACGGCGCCGACCCTAAGGCCGTGATGGCCCGCGGCTACGCCATCGTCGAGGACCTGGCCGGCGAGCCGGTAACCAGCGCGCAGGAGGCGCGGGCGCAGGAGCGGGTCGCCCTGAGGTTCTCCGACGGCGAGGTTGCTGCGAAGATCGAGCCCGATGGCTGAGCCCGAGCTCACATACGAACAGGCCGTAGAGCGCCTGGAGGAGATAATCCGCCGCCTGGACTCCGGGGAGGCCGGCCTGCGGGAGACGCTTGACCTCGTGCGCGAGGGCCGCGCGCTGATCGATCTCTGCGCCGCCGAGCTCGACGAGGTGAGCAAGGGCCTGGAGGAGGTCCAGCTCGACGAGCTGATCGAGCGGCTGGAGAAGCAGGCCCCCGGGGGCCCGGCGGACGACGCGTGAGCACCTTCGCGCGCATCGCCGACCTCCCGGTCGAGATCGAGGCCGTCAGCCTGGAGGGCCTGGGCGAAGACGTCTCCGCCGGCTTTCACCGCCAGACGACGGTGATCTCGATGGCCGGGGGCGACCAGGTGGGCCTGGGCGAGGACGTGACCTACGACGGCGAGGACCACGACGCTCTGCAGGCGTGGCCGGAGCTTCCGGACCTCACCGGCTCGTTCACGATCGAGTCCTTCTGCGACCTGGTCGAGTCGGTCGACCTCTTTCCCGCCGAGCCGGTCCGCGAGGTCTCACGGCGGTACCGCACCTGGGCCTTCGAGTCGGCCGCCCTGGACCTGGCGCTGCGCCAGTCCGGCGCGAGCCTCCACGGGCGCCTGGCCATGGAGCCCCACCCGGTCAACTTCGTCTGCTCGATCCGGCTCGGGGACCCGCCCGACCAGCTCGCCCCGGTCGAGAGCCGCCTGGCCGCCTACCCGCACCTTCGCTTCAAGCTCGACCCGACCCCGGAGTGGAGCGACGAGGTACTGGAGCGCCTACACGAGACCGGCGCCGTCGACTCGCTCGACTTCAAGGGGCTCTACGAGGGCACCGAGGTCGATACGCCGGCCGACCCGGAGTTCTACGCCCGCGTCCTGGCGGCGATCCACGACGTCTGGATCGAGGACCCGAAGCTCACCCCGGAGATCGACGAGATCCTGCTCCCCTACCGCGACCGCGTCAGCTGGGACGCCAACATCCACTCGGTGGCCGATATCGACGCCCTCCCGTTTCCCCCGGCGATGGTGAACATCAAGCCCTCCCGGCTCGGCCCGCTGCGCGACCTTTTTCACGCCTACGACACCTGCCGGGCCCGTGGAATCGGGATGTACGGCGGTGGCCAGTTCGAGCTGGGGCCCGGACGCGGGCAGATCCAGTACCTGGCGTCGCTATTCCATCCCTACGGCCCCAACGACGTGGCCCCGACCGGCTACAACGAGCCCGAGCCGCCCGCTGGCCTGCCGGAGAGCCCGCTCCCCGTCCAGGCCTCGGAGACCGGGTTCCGCTGGGAATGAGCGCCGACCGCGAGGGCTGGGACTTCTCCTTCGTGGACAAGGTCCGCTTCTCCGACGTGGACTCGATGGACCACCTCAACAACGCGACCTTCCTCTCCTTCTTCGAGAGCGCGCGGATCGCCTACATGCAGTCGATCGTCGAAAACCACGACCCGACGACGGTCGGCGACGGGGTTGGCCTGATCTTCGCCGAGGCCCACATCAACTACCGCGCGCCGGCATACTTCGACGAGGAGATCCGCACCTTCATCCGCCCGCGCGACCTCAGGCGCTCGAGCTTTCGCACCGAGTTCCTGATGGTCTCCGAGCGCGACGGCCGCACCATCGCCGACGGCTGGGGAGCGCTGGTCGGCTACGACTACGGCGCCCAGAAGGCCGCGCCGGTACCGGAGCGACTCGTGGGGCCGCTCAAGGCAGCGGGCGCCGAAGCGCCCATGTCCGACGGTTAGGCGCCGGCCGGATCAGACGCGCTGGATCAGCGTGCCGGTCCCCAGGCCGCCGCCGCAGCACAACGTGACCAGGCCGTACTCGCCGTCCTCGTCCTCGAGCTCGTGCAGGAGCGTGGTGATCAGCCGGGCGCCGGTCGAGCCGAGCGGGTGGCCGATGGCCATCGCCCCGCCGCGGGTATTCACGCGGTCCATGTCGGCCTCGTGCTCGCGCGCCCAGGCCGCTACGACCGGGGCGAAGGCCTCGTTGATCTCGACGAAGTCGATGTCGCTCATCGACATCGAGTTACGCGTGAGCAGCTTCTCGGTGGCGGGAATC
>CAIKSH010000143.1 GCA_903830015.1 uncultured Solirubrobacterales bacterium
GGACCGGCTTCGGCGAGTTCCTTTTCTACGACTGGGCCCAGGAGGCCGAGTGGGAGCTGCACCCGCACCCGATACTGGTGACCGGGCGCAACTTCGGCTGCGGCTCCTCACGCGAGCACGCTCCCTGGGCGCTGGAGGACTACGGCTTCGAGGCGATCATCGCCCCGTCCTTCGCCGACATCTTCTATTCCAACAGCACCAAGATCGGCCTGCTGCCGGTGACGCTCGACGAGGCCGACTGCCAGGCGATCGCTCAGGCCGGCTCGGCACGGATCGACCTCGAGGCCCAGACGGTGACCTGGGGCGACGGCGGCTCGGCGACCTTCGAGATCGACGCCGAGATCAAGCACCGGCTGCTCAACGCGCTGGACGACATCGGGGTGACCCTCGGCGACGTGACCGCGATCGCCGAGTACGAATCCAGCCGCGAGCGGCCCGGCCCGGTAACCACGGCGCTGTGAGCGATCCAAAGCGCGTGGCGCTCCTCCCGGGGGACGGGATCGGCCCGGAGGTGGCCGAAGCGGCCGTCGAACTCTGCGCCACCGCATTCCCGGGCCGGCTCGAATTCGAGAGCCACCTCTTCGGCGGCTGCTCGATCGACGAGAACGGCACGGCGATGACCGACGAGACGCTCGCGGCCTGCCGGGAATCCGACGCCGTGCTGCTCGCGGCGGTCGGCGGCCCCAAGTGGGACACCACCGACCCCGACCAGCCGCGCCCCGAGCAGGGGCTGCTGGGGCTGCGCAAGGGCCTGGGGCTCTTCGCCAACCTGCGCCCGGTGAGGGCGATCCCCGCGCTGACCGACGCCAGCCCGCTGCGCCCCGAGGTAATCGAGGGCACCGACCTGCTGGTCGTCCGCGAGCTGACCGGCGGCATCTACTTCGGCGAAAAGACCCGCACCGACGACCGCGCCTCCGACGACTGCGTCTACACGCGCGAGGAGATCGAGCGGATCGGGCGCGTGGCCTTCGAGGCCGCCGGCTCGAAGGTGACCAGCGTCGACAAGGCCAACGTGCTGGAAACGAGCCGCCTCTGGCGTGAGGTGATCGTTGGGCTCCACGAGTCCGAGTACCCCGGCATCGAGCTCGAGCACGTGCTGGTCGACAACGCCGCCATGCAGCTGGTCTCGAACCCCTCGTCGTTCGAGGTGATCGTCACCGAGAACATGTTCGGCGACATCCTCAGCGACGAGGCGGCGATGATCACCGGCTCGATCGGCATGCTGCCCTCGGCGAGCCTGGGGAACCCCGACGGGCCGGGGCTCTTCGAGCCGGTCCACGGCTCGGCTCCGGACATCGCCGGGCAGGGGATCGCCAACCCGCTGGCCATGTTCCTGTCGGTGGCGCTGATGTTCCGGCACGGGTTTGGCTGGACCGAAGAGGCCGCGGCCCTAGAATCAGCCGTCGACGGTGCCCTGGCCGACGGGCTGCGGACACCGGACCTGGGCGGGCAGGCTGGCACAGTCGAGGCCACCCAGGCGGTAATCGAGAGGCTGGGGTAACCCGGAGAGGCAGGCGAGGCACCCAAGTGGAGCAGAGCGAATTCATCTGGATGAACGGCGAGGTGGTCCCCTGGGACGACGCGCAGGTTCACGTGCTCTCCCACGCGCTGCACTACGGCACCTCGGTCTTCGAAGGCATCCGCTGCTACGACACCGAGATCGGCCCGGCGGTCTTCCGCCACCAGGACCACATCGACCGGCTCATCGCCTCCGGCCGTTACTACTACATGGACCTTCCCTTCTCCAAGGAAGAGATCCGCGAGGCGACCCTCGACCTGATCGCCCGCAACGGGCTGCGTTCCTGTTACATCCGACCGATCGCCTTCCGCGGCTACGGCTCGATGGGCCTCTTCCCGCTCGAGGTGAAGATCGATCTCTCGATCGCCGTCTGGGAGTGGGGCGCCTACCTGGGCGAGACCGGCAAGCGCGACGGGATCCGCGCCAAGCTTTCCACCTGGAAGCGGATGAGCGACGAATCCTTCCACCCCAAGGCCAAGGCCGGTGGCCAGTACCTCAACAGCATCCTGGCCAAGGTCGAGTCCCACCAGGGCGGCTACGACGAGGCGATCATGCTCGACCACGAGGGTTACGTCTCGGAGGGCTCCGGCGAGAACATCTACATCGTTCGTGACGGAGTGGTGATCACCCCGCCGCTGGGCTCGCCGATCCTCGAGGGAGTCAGCCGCGACTCGATCCTCGCCATCGCCCGCGACCTGGGCGTGCCCGTCGAGGAGCGCAACATCGTCCGCGAGGAGCTGATCGAGGCCGAGGAGGTGTTCCTCAGCGGCACCGCAGCCGAGCTCGTGCCGGTGCGCGAGGTCGACGACCGCCCGGTAGGTACTGGTAAGCCGGGAGAGGTGACGCTGCAGCTCCAAAGCGCCTTCGAGGACGCCCTGCACGGCCGTACCGAGAAGTACCGGGACTGGCTGGACCCCGTTCCGCAGGAGCTCTACGCCGCATCAGGGCCGGAGGCCGGGGTCGCATGACCGTCCCGCGCCGCCGAATTCGGGAGCGACGCGCGCTCTGAGCGCGCGTCGCGAATTCCACCCGGGCGCAAGCGCGCGCCCGTTCCCGAACTTCGAACCGGAAAGGATGTTTCTTTGATGACCAGCGCAATCGAGCTATACGACGCGACTCTCCGCGACGGCATGGGCGGCGGCGGCATGTCGCTGACCGCAGAGGAGAAGCTGCGCGTGGTCCGGCGACTGGACGAGCTGGGAATCGACCTGATCGAGGCCGGCTTCCCGGCCTCCAACCCCAAGGAGCGCGAACTCTTCGAGCTGCTCGCCGACGAGGAGCTCCAGCACGCGACGATCGTCGCCTTCGGAATGACCCGCCGGCGTGGTGTCGAAGCGGCCCAGGACGAGGGCCTGGCCGTGCTGGCCGGGTCGTTCGCGCCGGTGGTCACGCTCGTCGGCAAGGCTTCGGCGATGCAGGTGGAGACGGTCGTGAAGGCCGGCCTCGAGGAGAACCTCGAGATGATCACCGGGTCGGTGGCCTTCCTCGAGGAGCAGGGCAAGCGGGTCCTCTTCGACGCCGAGCACTTCTTCGACGGCTGGCGCGAGAATCCCGAATATGCACTGGCCTGCCTCGGCGCAGCGGTGGAGGGTGGCGCCGAGCGGCTCGTCCTGTGCGACACCAACGGCGGCTCGCTTCCCTCCCAGGTGACCGAAGCGGTGATCGCCGTCCGGAAGGCCTTCCCGGAGGTCCCGCTGGGCATCCACACCCATAACGACACCGGCTGCGCCGTCGCCAACTCGCTGGTGGCCGTCGAGGCCGGCGCCACGCAGGTCCAGGGCACGATCAACGGCATCGGTGAGCGCACCGGCAACGCCAACCTGGTCACGATCATCGCCGACCTCCAGCTCAAGCTCGGCTATCCGCTCCTGACCCCGGAGCAGCTCGCCCGCCTGACGCCAACCGCCCACTACATCGACGAGCTGCTCAACCGCAGCGCCGACCCGGCCCAGCCGTACGTGGGCCGTCACGCCTTCGCCCACAAGGCGGGCATGCACGCCGCCGGCGTCAGCGCCGACAGCTCGACCTTCGAGCACGTCGAGCCCGGGCTGGTGGGTAACCGCAGCGACGTGATCGTCTCCGAGCTGGCCGGCCGGGCCACCGTCGCCGAAAAGGGCGAGCAGGCCGGGCTTGCGCTCGACGCCGACGTAAGCGCCCGGATCGTCGAGCGCGTGAAGGAGCTCGAGCACGAGGGGTACCAGTTCGAAGCCGCCGACGGCTCGTTCGAGCTGCTGATGCGCCGGGAGACCGGCGACTACGAGCCGCTCTTCACCCTGGAGAGCTGGCGGGTGGTCGTCGAGCAGCGGGCCGGGGGAGAGGTCCAGACCGAGGCGACGATCAAGGTGGAGATCGGGGGGGAGCGTTACCTGCGCACCGCCGAGGGCAACGGCCCGGTCAACGCGCTGGACAACGCCCTGCGCAGCGCCATCGTCGAGATCCACCCGCACCTGGGCGACGTCGAGCTCGTCAACTACAAGGTCCGCATCCTCGACGAGAGCCACGGCACCGGCGCGGTAACCCGCGTCCTGATCGACGCCTCCGACGGAGAGAGCTCCTGGGGCTCGATCGGGGTGGGGGAGAACGTGATCGCTGCCTCCTGGCAGGCGCTGGTCGATTCCCTCGAGTACGCCGAGCAGCCCGGCCGCCGGGCTTCGGAGGGTTCGTGAGCGAAGAGCCCATACCGCTGGCGCGGCCGGTGATCGGCCAGGCCGAGGAGGAGGCCGTGCTCGAGGTGCTGCGCTCGGGGCAGCTCTCGCTCGGTCCGCGGCTGGCCGAGTTCGAGGAGGGCTTCGCCGCCTTCGTCGACGCGCCGATGGCCAGCGCGGTTTCCAGCGGCACGGCCGGGCTGGAGCTCTCCCTGCGGGCCGTCGGCGTGAAACCGGGCGACGAGGTGGTCACCAGCCCGCTCTCCTTCGTGGCCAGTGCCAACGTCTGCGTGATCGAAGGCGCCACCCCGGTCTTCGCCGACATCGACCCGGTCACCCTCACCATCGACCCGCAGGCCGCCGCGGCTGCGGTGACCGGAAAGACCACGGCGATGCTGCCGGTTCACATCTTCGGCTACCCCGCCGACATGGCGGCGCTCGACGAGACCGGGCTGCCGATGGTCGAGGACGCCTGCGAGGCCCTGGGGGCCAGGTACGGCGACGGCTCGAAGGTGGGCAGCCGGGCCAATCCGGCCGTCTTCGGCTTCTACGCCAACAAGCAGATGACCACCGGCGAGGGCGGCATGGTCACCCTCGGCGAGCCGGCCCTGAAGGAGCTGATCGACTCCGAGCGCAACCAGGGCCGCTCGCCGGACATGGGCTGGCTGTCCCACGAGCGGCTCGGCTTCAACTTCCGGCTCAGCGACATCGCCTGCGCCCTGGGTATCGCCCAGCTCGGCCATCTCGATGAGATGCTCGCCGCGCGCGAGCGGGTTGCCGGCTGGTACGCCGAGCGGCTGGCCGGCATCGAGGGCCTCGGGTTGCCGTGCCCGGACCAGGGGCAGGCTCGTCGCGGCTGGTTCGTTTACGTGGTCCAGGTTCCCGCGGAGGCCGGCCGCGACGAGACGATCGGCCGGCTCGCGGAGAAGGGAATCCAGTCCAAGCCCTACCTGCCGGCGATCCACCTCATGGAGCCCTACCGCGAGCGGTTCGGCTACCGGGAGGGGCAGTTCCCCGTGGCCGAGGAGGTGGCGGCCCGCTCGATCGCGCTGCCCTTCTTCCCGCAGATGACCGAAGGCCAGGTCGAACGGGTTTCTGCAGAGCTTCGGACGGCCGTCGGCCGCGCCTAGACTGCCGCCCACCATGTCGCGCTTCAGCGAGCCGCCCGACCCGGCCTTCGACGAGATCAACCGCTCGCTCGACGTCGACCGCCGCCTGTGGCCCTACGACGTCCGGCAGTCGCGGGCCCACGTACGCATGCTCGCCGCCCGGGAGATCATCCCGGCCGCCGACGCCGACGCCATCCTCGCGGCGCTGGACACCGTTCACGCCGAGCTCGCCGGGGACCGCTTTCCGTTCGAGGAATCCGACGAGGACATCCACATGGCGATCGAGCGGCGGGTGACCGAGCTCGCCGGCCCGGCCGGGGCCCGGATGCACACCGGGCGCTCGCGTAACGACCAGGTGGCCACCGACCTGGTCCTCTACACGCGCGAGGCCGCCGCGGAGACCGTCCTGCGGATCGAAGGGCTCATGGGGGCGCTGCTCGAGGCCGCCCGTGAAGGGACCGGGGTGACCCTTCCCGGCTACACGCACCTGCAGCGCGCCCAGCCGGTCTTCCTGGCCCACCACCTGCTCGCCTACTTCTGGATGCTGGGGCGTGACCGGGAGCGCTTCCGCTTCGTCGAGGCGCAGTGCTCCGTCCTGCCCCTGGGGGCCGGGGCGCTGGCCGGCGTCAACTTCGACACCAACCGCCGGATGGTGGCCGAGGAGCTCGGCTTCGAGGCCGTCGCGCCCAACTCGCTCGACGCGGTCAGCAACCGGGATTTCGTCCTGGACTACATCTCCGCGGCGGCAACCTGCGCCACCCACCTTTCGCGCCTCGGCGCCGAGCTGGTGCTCTGGTCCTCCCAGGAGTTCGGCTTCGTCGAGCTGCCCGACGCCTGGACGAGCGGTTCCTCGCTGATGCCGCAGAAGAAGAACCCCGACGCGGCCGAGCTCCTGCGGGCCAAGGCTCCCCGCGTGGCCGGTGACCTGGCTTCGCTCCACGGGGTCATCCACGCGCTCCCGCTCGCCTACAACAAGGATCTCCAGGAGGACAAGGAGTACCTGTTCGACGCCGCCGACACGCTCGCCCTCTCGCTCGCCGCCGCGCAGGGAATGATCGAGGGCGCCACCTTCGACGCCGAGCGAATGGCCGAGGCGGCCGCCGACGAGATGATTGCCGCCACCGACCTCGCCGACCTCCTGGTCACGCGCGGGGTGCCGTTCCGCGAGGCCCACGCCGCCATCGCCGGGCTGGTCCGCGTGGCCACCGATTCCGGCCGCACCCTCTCCGAGCTCAGCGACGAAGAACTGCTGGCGCAGAGCGAGCACCTCGATGGCCAGGCGCGTGAGCTCCTGCGCCGCGAATCGTGGACCGCCTCCAAGGTGAGCGAAGGGGGAACCTCCCCGGACCGCGTGGCCGAGCAGCTCGAAGCCGCGGCGCGCCTGCTCGGCTGAGCGTCAGTCGCTGGGAGCGGCCGTGCCGCCGCCGCTACTTCCGCCGCCGCCGGAGGGGGGCGCCGGAGCCGGTGTGGGTGCAGGGGCAGGCGTGTTCCCGCCTCCGCCTCCTCCACCACCACCGCCGGACGGTCCGCCGCCGGGGCTCGTGTTTCCGCCGCCTCCACCGCCGCCTGCGGAGCCGGTGTCGGCGCTGCCCGAGCCGGAGTCACCGGGGGCCGGCACCCCGTTGTCGGTCATTATCTCGCGGTCCTTGCGCCCGGCGGCCCGTTCGGCGGCCCGGCGCTCCTCGATGGCGATGGCCGAGGTAATGAAGGTTCGCCAGATCTCGTGGTCAAGGGCACCGGCCACGACTACTACGGACGCTCCTGCGGCCCGCGCAAGTCCCTGCTGGTCTGGACCCACAACATGCGCCGGATCACCGTGCGCGAGGGCTTCCGGCCCCAGGGTGCGCCCCCCGGAACCCCGGCCGTGCCCGCCCTCACCACGACCGCGGGCAA
>CAIKSH010000144.1 GCA_903830015.1 uncultured Solirubrobacterales bacterium
ACCTCGATCCCGTCGATCGCGGCGATCTTCTCCCTGGCCGCGCGGCCGGCCTCGAGCGTCTCGTGGAGCAGCTGTTCGCCGTGAACGGCCAGCTGGCGCCGGGCCGCGTCGAGCGACATCTGGAGGATCGCGCTGGGGCTGGTCGAGCGCATGATCCGCACGCATCGCGCGATCTGGCCCTCGGTGATGTAGTCGCTGGCGCCGAGGTGGAGCATCGCGCTCTGCGTGAGCGAGCCGGCGAGCTTGTGGGTGCTGGTCAGGACGGCGTCGGCGCCGAGGTCGATGGCGCATTCGGGAAGGGCCGGGTGGAAGCCGAAGTGGGCCCCCCACGACTGGTCTACGGCGAGCGGGACTCCGGCGGCATGGGCCACCTCGGCGCAGGCGGCGACGTCGGCGCTCACCCCGTAGTAGGTGGGCGAGACGATGAAGGCGGCCTTCGCTCCCGGGGTCTCGGCCAGCCCCGCAGCCAGCCCCTCCGGGGTGACCCCGTGGGCCATGCCCCGGTCGGCGTCGTACTCGGGAGCCACGAAGGTCGGCACCCCGCCGCTGAGGACGAAGCCGTCGACCAGGGAGGCGTGCGAGTTGCGCTGGGCGACCACCGGGGCGCCGAGCGGGGCCAGGGCCAGCGCCAGGACGTGGTTGCCCTGGCTGGCGCCGTTGGTCAGGAACCAGGTCCGCTGCGCCTCATAGGCCTCAGCGGCGAGGCGTTCGGCCTCCTCGAAGGGCGTGGGGCTGGGCCCCCGGTCGACCCCGTACATGTCGGTGGGCACGTCGAGGAGCAGCGCGTCCTCCCCGAGCGCATGCAGCAGGCCCGGGTCGGCGCCCGGGCCGCCCTTGTGCCCGGGAACCGAGAAGCGGGCCGGGCCGCGGAAGCCCATCCCGATCACCGCGTCCATGTACGGCGCGGTCGGCTGCTCGGCGTCCGGACGCTCGTCGCTCACGTGGTCGCTCCCGCCGAGCGCAGCAGCTCGGCCCGGACGAACTCGTCGAGGTCGCCGCCCAGCACGCGCTGGACATCGCCGACCTCGACGTCGGTGCGGTGGTCCTTGACCATCGAGTACGGGTGCATCACGTAGGAGCGGATCTGGGAGCCGAAGTTCACGTCCTGGGCCTCGCCCTTCTCCTTGGCGATCTCCTCGGCCCGGAGGCGCTCCTCGCGCTCGAGCAGCTTGGCCGAGAGCATCTTCATCGCCGTGTCCTTGTTGGCGCTCTGTGAGCGCTCGTTCTGGCACTGGACGACGATGCCGGTCGGCTTGTGGGTGATGCGCACGGCCGAGTCGGTCTTGTTGACGTGCTGGCCGCCGGCCCCGGAGGCCCGGTAGGTATCGATCTGCAGGTCGTCGTCCTCGATCGCCACCGCCTCCACGGCATCGACGACCGGGGCCACCTCGACCCCGGCAAACGAGGTCTGGCGGCGGTTGGCCGAGTCGAAGGGCGAGAGGCGCACCAGCCGGTGAACACCGCGCTCGGCGCAGAAGAGCCCGTAGGCGTGGTCGCCGGAGGCCCGGAAGGTGGCCGACTTGATCCCGGCCTCCTCCCCCGCGCTGGCCTCCAGCAGCTCGACCTCGAAGCCGCGGGCCTCGGCCCAGCGCATCATCATCCGCAGGACCATCTCGGCCCAGTCCTGCGCGTCGGTGCCGCCGGCGCCGGCGTTGACGGTGACCAGCGCATCGCCGGCGTCGTACGGCCCGCTGAACAGCCGCTCCTCCTCGAAGGCGGCCAGCCGCGAGTCGACGCTCTCGACCTGGCCGGAGATCTCGGCGGCGATCGACTCGTCCTCCTCGGCGAGCTCGAGCATCGCCTCCAGGTCGCCGGCATCGCGGTCGAGCTCCTGCCAGCGCTCCAGCCGGCGCGAGAGCCGGGCGTGCTCGGCGCTGACCTGGGCGGCGGTGGCCTGGTCGTCCCAGAAGCCCTGGGCCCCCATCTGGCCCTCGAGCTCGGCCACCTGGCGGGCCAGCCCTTCCGGGTCCAGGAAGGCGGCCACCTCCCCGCGCCGTTCCTCGATCGAGGCCACGCGCTGGGCGGCGCTCTCTGTTCCGGGCTCCGGAGCCATCGCCGGCGACGCTAGCACCGCGCCCCGCCGGGCGCAGTGGCCCCGAAAGTCAGCCCCTCAGGCCCCGTGGCACTTCTTGTACTTCTTGCCCGAACCGCACCAGCACGGGTCGTTGCGGCCGATCTGCTCGTCCTCGTCGAGCCGCCTCTGCTCGACCGGGGCCGGCTCCTCGAGAGCGACCTCCTCGTCGGCGTAGGCGACCCCCGCGGGAGCCCCGCCGGCCGCCGCTTCGGCCAGGGCCCCGGGGCCGCCCCCGGAGGAGTAGCTCACCGGCCCGGGAACGAGGGGGACGGTCGGTGCGCCGAGCAGCGAGGGGTCATCCTCGACCTCGACCTCCACGTCTACGTGGTAGACCATCCGCGCGAAGTCCGACCAGATCGAGTTCATCAGGTCGGTGAAGAGGGTGAAGGCCTCGTTCTTGTAGGCGACGATCGGCTC
>CAIKSH010000145.1 GCA_903830015.1 uncultured Solirubrobacterales bacterium
AGAGCCGAGACCGACGAGCGGTCCCCATGGGTGCCACCCGAGGCGCGTGGATGGTGCCAGTAGGCCAGCGTGCACTTGCCCGCCGCGCGGGCCGTGGTCAGCTCACCGCGCAGCCACTGCTCCTGGGCCGACCCCGCCGCGCAGCTGACCACCGTGCAGTCGTCGTTGGTATTGAGCGCGATAACCCGCCAGTTGCCGGCGTCGTAGGCATACCAGCCCGAACCGCGCTCCCCGGTCCCCACCCCGATCGAGGCGAAATAATCGAAGTAGCCGGCCGCATCGGCGGTGTAGTACTCGTGGTTACCGGGAACCGGCCGCAGCCGGCTGGCCAGCGAACCCCACGAAAGACCAAACGCCGACTGGTAATCAGAAAGCGTGCCCGTCGAATACTGGTTATCGCCCAGCAACAGCACCTTCTCATCGGAATCGCGCACCAGCGCCGCAACCGACGCCTGGCCACACCGCGTCGAAGTCCCCCGCCCCCCATTCCACTGACTGCTCGACGTCGGACAGGAAATATCACCCACGGCAGAGACCGGGGACGGCGTGCTCTTGAGCAGGACGGGGATCGATGAGGTGCGCACGGTCCCACTGCGGGCCGAGAGCTTGAGGGTGTAGGTCTTCCCGGCCGCCAGCTGGGAGCTCATGTCGATCACCGAGTCGACCGAGGAGAGCAGCGCAGGGCCGTCGATCGCCGAGACCGTCTTGTAGGAGCTGACGTCGTGAGCCTCGTCGTCCTTCCACGATGCCGAGATCTTCTTGGCCGAGATGCCGGCCGAGTCGCCGTTCGGGTCGAGGTCGAGAAGGACGTCCGACCCCGACCACGAGGAGGGCACCTTGTACTTCAGGTAGGCCACCCGTCCGGAGCCGAGCCGGAGGGTCTTCATCGAGGTGTTGCGCGAGCTGCCGCCGCCGGAGAGCATTTTCTCGCTGGCGCTAACCGTCGAGGCCTGCGCCGACGGCACCGTCGCCACTCCCCCCAGGGCAACCGCCATCACGAGGGCCGCAGCCGTCCGTCCCATCATCGACATCGTGAGAATCGTAACCCCCGGGACCGGCGTGAGTTGCGCCCTCGCCCCGTTAAGGTCGCGCCATGATCAGCCGCCGTGAAGCGCTCGTGGCCGGCCTCGGCGCCGCCGCCGGGACGGTTCTGGCCGGCTGCGGCGTGAGCGCCGGGGCGACCCCACGGCGCCGGCGCGTGGTAGTCGTCGGCGCCGGCCTGGCGGGGCTGGGAGCGGCCCGGGTCCTGAAGGGGCGCGGGATCGACGTCGTCCTGCTCGAAGCCCGCGAGCGCATCGGCGGGCGAGTGCACACCGTGGAGCGGTTCGGGACGAAGATCGACCTCGGCGCGTCCTGGATCCACGACAGCCGGGGAAACCCGCTCACCGAGGTGGCGCGGCGGGCCGGCCTGCAGACCGTCCCCACCGACTACGAAGCCGTACTCGCCCGCTTCGCCGGAGGCGAGCCGGTCGGCGCCGGCCAGCTCGAGCGGGTGCTGGCGACCTACGAGTCGATCCAGTCCTCGCTCTACCGCCGGGCCCGCCGCTCCCCGCGCTCGCCGCTGGCACCGGCGCTGCAGGCCGAGCTCTCCCGCCGGCGGCTGTCGACCGGTGACCGGGAGGTGCTGGACTGGGTTCTCGGCGTCGAGATCCCGCTCGACCTCGCCGCCGAACCGGGTGCCCTCAGCCTCGACGGCTACTACGAGGGCGAGACCTGGAAGGGAGGCCCGGACCTGATGATTCGCGGCGGGGCCTCCCAGCTCGTCGAGGCAGTCGCCTCCGGGCTCGACGCGCGAACCGGGGTCG
>CAIKSH010000146.1 GCA_903830015.1 uncultured Solirubrobacterales bacterium
CCGAAGGCCAGCGCGCCGAAGGCACCGTGGGTGGCGGTGTGGCTGTCGCCGCAGACGATGGTCATGCCGGGCTGGGTGAGGCCCAGCTCGGGCCCGATCACGTGGACGATCCCCTGGTGCTCGGAGCCCAGCGAATAGACGGGGATGCCGAACTCGGCGCAGTTGGCCTCCAGCGCCTCGACCTGGACGCGGCTCAGCTCGTCCTTGATCCGCGCCGCCACCGGCGTGCCGTCGGTGGGGACGTTGTGGTCGGCGGTGGCGATGGTTCGGTCGGGCCGGCGAACCGGACGGCCGGCCAGGCGCAGCCCGTCGAAGGCCTGCGGGCTGGTCACCTCGTGGACGAGGTGCAGGTCGATGTAGATGAGGCCGTCGGAGACCTCATGCTCGGCCCAGATCTTGTCGAAGAGTGTCGTTGGCTTGGTCATTTGGCTCGTCGTTTCCGTCTCGTGGTCATTCAGGATGGCAAAGTTTCTCCGGCCTGAGGGCGCGCCTCAGGGGGTGGCCTCCGGCACGTGCTCGGTGTCCTCCGGGCGCGGCTTGCGGGCAGCGCCCTCCTCGCTCTTGCGGGAGGCCAGGGTCAGGGCGCGCACGTAGGCGCTGGCCGCCGCCTCGAGGATGTCGGTGGAGACCGCCTGCCCGGAGGAGATCTCCCCGCCCAGCTCGATCACGACGTTTACCTCGCCCAGGGCGTCCTGCCCCTCGGTGACCGCGTCCACGCGGAACTCGCGCAGCGAGGCGTCGATGCCGGTGGCGGCGTTGGCGGCCTTGAAGATCGAGTCGACCGGCCCGTCGCCCTCGTATTCGCCTCGGCTGACCGCCCCGTCGGGGCCCTCGACCTCGACGGCGGCGAACGGCGCGCGCCCGGTCGCGTCGGAGAGCTCGAAGGAGACCAGGTTGAAGCCGGTCTCCTCGCGCAGCTCGTCGGTCATCAGGGCTTCGAGGTCCATGGCCGTCACCTGCTTTTTGCGGTCGGCGATCTCCTTGAAGCGCTTGAAGGCGGTGTTGAGGGCCTGCCCGTCCACGCGGTAGCCCAGCTCCTCCAGCGCCTGCTTGAGGGCGTGGCGCCCGGAGTGCTTGCCCAGGACGATCTGGTTGGTCTCCAGGCCGACGGTCGTCGCGTCCATGATCTCGAAGGTCGTGCGCTCCTTGAGCACGCCGTCCTGGTGGATCCCCGACTCGTGGGCGAACGCGTTACGGCCGACCACCGCCTTGTTGGGCTGCACCGCGTAGCCGGTCAGGCGGGAGACCAGTCGGCTGGTCCGCGAGAGCTCGGTGGTCTTGACGTCGGTGTAGAGGCCGTCGAGGTCGGCGGCGCGGGTGCGGATCAGCATCACGATCTCCTCCAGCGAGGCGTTACCGGCCCTCTCCCCGATCCCGTTGATCGCGCACTCCACCTGGCGCGCGCCGGCCAGCACGCCGGCGAACGAGTTGGCCACGGCCAGGCCGAGGTCGTCGTGGCAGTGGACCGACAGGGTGATGTCACGCAGCCCCGGGGCGACCTCGTAGAGGCGCTCGATGTAACGGGTGAACTCGGCCGGCATCGTGTAACCGACGGTGTCCGGAATGTTGACCGTCGTCGCCCCTTCGTCGATGGCGATCTGGCAGACCTCGGCCGTGAAGTCGACGTCGGCGCGGGTGGCGTCCATCGGCGAGAACTCGACGTCCTCGCAGAGCTCCCGGGCCTGGGCCACCGCCGCCCGCGCCAGGCCCTTCACGTCCTCGCGCGAGTTCTGCATCTGGTGCTCGATGTGGATGTCGGAGGTCGAGACGAAGGTGTGGATCCGCGGCCGGGCCGAGTCGCGGACCGCCTCCCAGGCGGTCTCGATGTCGGTGGCGTTGGCACGGGCCAGCCCCGCGATCACCGGGCCGTCGACCTGGCGGGCGATCTCGCGGACGGCCTCGAAGTCGCCGGGCGAGGCGATCGGGAAGCCGGCCTCGATGATGTCGACCCCCAGCCGCGCCAGCTGGTGGGCTATCTCCAGCTTCTCGGAGGTGTTCAGCGAGATTCCGGGCGACTGCTCGCCGTCCCGGAGGGTGGTGTCAAAGATCAGTACCTGGTTGGGATCCATCGTGTCGTTCCTTTCCTGCCTTGCGTCCTTCGGTGCTTCTTCGTGGTAGCTCGCGGCTGCGCGGCCGCCGGCGCGTTATTCCCCCCGAGGGGGGAGGAGAAGAAGTCGAATGGACAGCGGGAACGACATCGCGGCCAGATTAGCAGCGCCGGCCGTGCCCGGGGAACGGAAAGCGTGCGCCCTCAGATGCCCAGCGGCTGGGCTTCGGGGACCGGGATCCCCTCCTTGCGCGCCGCCCGCCGCTGCCAGGCGAGGTTGGCGAACATCAGGCAGACGACGATGACCAGGATCGCGGTGGCAAAGACGTTCACCTGCGGGGGCACGCCCTGGCGCGCGGCCCCGTAGACGAAGAGCGGGAAGGTGACGGTCTGGCCGGCGGTGAAGTTGCTGACCACGAAGTCGTCGATCGAGATCGCGAACGAAAGAAGGGCCGCGGCGGCCAGGCCGGGCGCGAGCAGCGGCAGGGTGATCTTCCAGAGCGTGGTGACCTGGCCTGCGCCAAGGTCGGCGGCGGCCTCCTCGATGTGGGTATCCATTCCCTCCAGCCGGGCCCGGACGGTGATCACCACGTAGCCGAGGGTGAACATCACGTGAGCGATGAGGACGGTCACGAAGCCGCGCACCAGGCCCATGGTCAGGAACCAGCCCAGCAGCGCGGCGCCGAGCACCACCTCCGGAGTGGCGAGCGGCAGGAAGACCAGCCCGTTGGTCGCCCCCCGGCCGCGCCACCGGTAGCGGACCAGGGCCAGGGCGACGAACGTGCCCAGGGCTACCGCGATCAGCGTGGTGAACAGGGCGATCAGCAGCGAGGTGCCCATCGCCTCCCCCAGCCCGGCCACCGCGAAGGGCTCCTTCCAGTGCTTGAGGGTGAAGCCCTGCCACGTGAAGTTGAAACGCCCCTGGTTGTCGTTGAAGGAGAAGAGCACGATCACGAAGATCGGCGCGAAGAGGAAGAGGATGGCGAGCAGCGACCAGGTGCCCAGCAGCCAGGTGCGGATCCGGTCGGCAGTGGTCCTCATGCCGCCGCCGCCTCGGATAGCTGCCTCGTGCTGACGAACCGCAGCGCAATGGCGATCAGGATCAGGACGACGATCATGACCACGAACGAGAGCGCGGCCGCCGTCGGGTAGTCGCGGACGGTCAGGTACTGCGACTGGATGACGTTTCCGACCATGAACTGGTTGGGCGTGCCCAGTAGCTGGGCGTTGATGTAGTCGCCGATCGCCGGGATGAAGGTCAGCAGCGTGCCGGCGAAGATTCCCGGCGCGGCCAGCGGCAGGGTCACCTTCCGGAAGGCGGTGATCTTGCTGGCGTAGAGGTCGGAGGCGGCTTCGAGCAGGGTGCGGTCCATCCGCTCCAGGGAGGCGTACAGCGGGAGCGCCATGAACGGCAGGAAGTTGTAGGTGATGCCGGCGATGACCGCGAAGGTCGTGGCCAGCAGCCGGCCGTCAGGGCCAAGGATGCCTATCGCCTGGAGGGTGTTGACCACGAGGCCGTCGTCGGTGAGCAGCGTCTGCCACGCCACCACGCGGACGATCAGGCTGGTGAAGAAGGGCAGGATGATCAGGAGCAGCATCAGGTTGCGCCAGCGCCCCGCCTTGAAGGCGATGAAGTAGGCCAGCGGGAAGGAGATGATGAGGCAGGCCAGGGTGGCTGTACCGGCGTAGAGGAACGAGCGCCCGATCTGGGGCAGGTACTCGGAAACCGCATCCGGGTAGACGGAGAAGTTCCAGGTCTGGACGAAACCGTCGTCGGGGTTGCCGGTCTGGGTGGAGACCCAGACCTGCGAGACGATCGGGATGGCGTAGAAGAGGATCAGCCACGCCAGGCCCGGCAGGACGAAGAGGAGCGGGATCAGCGCCCGCCGGCGGCGCAGCGAGGGGCCTCCCCGGCCCCGGGAGCCTTTCCCCGGGGCGGGGGCGACCGCCTCGCTCACGAACCGGTGACCTTCTGCATGGCCGCCGTGACCTCGCGGTCGGCGGCGGCGCCCAGGTTCGGGTACTGGCGCAGCTGGTCGGTGGTCGCCTTGTCCGGGAAGATCAGCTGGTTGTTGGCCAGCTCCGGGTTGCGCTTGGTGAGGATCTCCTTGACCCCCTCCACCGGGCAGAAGTAGTTGACGTACTCGGCGATGTTCGCCGCGATCTCCGGCTCGTCGACGTAGTTCATGAACGTCTCCGCGCCGTACGGCGACTTGGCCTTCTGCGGGATCAGCATGTTGTCCGACCAGGTGACCGCGCCCTCCTCGGGGATCAGGAACTCAAGGTCGGGGTTCTCGGCCTTCAGCTGGACGAGGTCGCCCGACCAGGCCACGCAGGCCCAGAGGTTCCCCTTGGCCAGGTCGGTCGTGTAGTCGTTGCCGGTGAACCGCCGGATCTGGCCCTTGCTGGACTCCTCGCCGATCTTGTTGATCGCCTCGAGGTAGTCGTCCTTGCTGGCGGTCTGCGAGTCCTTGCCCATGCCCAGCAGCACCAGGCCGGCCGAGTCGCGCCACTCGCTGAACATCGTCACCCGGCCCTTGAACTTCGGGTCGAAGAGGTCGTTGACGCTGGTCAGCTTGCGCCCGCACTTCTTCGGGTTGTAGCCGATGCCGGTAATCCCCGACTGCCACGGCAGCGTGTAGTTGCGGTTGGCGTCGTACGGGGGCTTGCGCAGCGTCGGGATCAGGTTCTTCTCGTTGGGGACGTTGTTCTTGTCCTTGGGGATCGCGTAGCCCTGCTCGATCCACCGGGCGGCCATCCAGTCGGTCGGCATGATCAGGTCGCGCCCGATCCCTTGGTCGTTCTCCAGCTCCTGGCGGACCTTGGCGTAGAACTCCTCGTTGTCGTTGTAGTCCTCGAGGTACTTCATCTTGGCGTCGTTGGCCTTCTGCCAGCCGGTGATCGTCGGCGACGGCTTGCCGCCCTTGCCCTCGTCGATGTAGAGCGGCCAGTTGGAGACCACCAGCGTCCCGATCGCCGTCTTCGGGTGGCTGACGTCGGTGTCCTGGTTGGCGTCGTTGTTGGAGGTGCCCTCCACGCCGCCGCAGGCGGCCAGGAAGGCGGCCGAGCCGCTCATCATCGCCGCGCCGGCGCTCAGCCTCTTCAGGGCCGAACGGCGGGTTACGTCGTCGCCTTCGACGATCTTCTCGAAAAACAGGTCCATCGATTCAGGCGCCATCAGATTCCTCTCGGTTGACTGCAAACGTGGTCGTCGGGTCCCAGGTGGCCGCCACGCGGCGGCCGGGACCCAGGTTGGGCGGGTGGTCCGCCGAGTTCTGCACGAAGACCTGGAGCTCGTCGCCGCCCTCGGTGTGGACGACGTACTGGGTGGAGACCCCGACGAAGGCGGCGTCGGTGATGTGGCCGAGGATCACGTTGTCCCCGTTGGCCGAAGGGGAGCCGTCGTCGATCGCCTCGAGGTCGAGCTTCTCGGGCCGGACCCCGATCCTCACCTCGGTATCGCTGCCGGGCAGGACGGAGGCCGGCACCCGCAGGCGGGCGCCGCCGTCGGCCTCGACCTCGGCCATCTCGCCGCTGCGCGAGAGCACTTTGGCGTCGATCAGGTTCGAAGTACCGAGGAAGTTGGCCACGAACGCCGTCTTTGGAGTGTCGTATAGCTCGCTGGCCGTTCCCAGCTGCTCGATCCGCCCTTCGTTCATCACCGCGATCTGGTCGGCCATCGTCATCGCCTCCTCCTGGTCGTGCGTGACGTGGACGAAGGTGATGCCGATATCGGCCTGGATCCGGCTGAGCTCGAGCTGGAGCTGCTTGCGCAGCTTGAGGTCGAGGGCCCCGAGCGGTTCGTCCAGGAGCAGCGCCTGGGGGCGATTCACCAGGGCCCGGGCAAGGGCGACACGCTGCTGCTGGCCGCCGGACATCTGCGTCGGTCGCCGGTTGGCCAGCTCGGTCAGCTGCACGAGCTCCAGTGCCTCGGCGACGCGCTGCTTGCGCTCGGCCTTGGGGACCTTCTTGCGCTTGAGCCCGAACTCAACGTTCTCGGCGACCGTCATGTGGGGAAAGAGCGCATAGCTCTGGAACACGGTGTTGACGTCGCGCTTGTGCGCCGGGACGTTGGTCACGTCGGTTCCGGCCAGGTTCACAGTGCCGGCGGTGGGCTCCTCGAAGCCGCCAATCATCCGGAGGGTGGTGGTCTTTCCGCACCCGGACGGCCCCAGCATGGCGAAGAAGCCGCCCTTGGGTATCTCGAGATCGAGGTCGTCGACGGCGACCATGTCGCCGAACTGCTTGGTCAGCCCGGAAAGGGTGATATCTGCTTCGGCCACGCTTCTCCTCGAGGGTTGAACCCGCGTAGGCGGGACAATACCGGGCCGGTAGCCGCTGTTAAAGGGTCGTGACCACTCCTACCGGCTAGCGCGGGCTGAGACTGACCGAGCGGCCTTCGTGGACCGTCTCGATGGCCACGATCTCGCGGACCACCTCGTCGGGCACGGGGGTTGTGGTTATGAGGACCATCACCGCCGTGGAGCCGTCGCCCCCCTGGGCTCCGTCGGGCTGGTAGCCGACCGCGGCGCTGTCGATGTTGATCGAGTGGCTGCCGAGGATCGTGGCCACGCGGCCGATGCTTCCGGGCACGTCGGCGTAACGGAAGATCGAGAGGTTCTCGTCGAGCTGCAGGTTGAAGCGCCTCCCCCAGGCCTCGAGCAGGTGGGGCTGGTGGTTCTTGCCGAGCGTCGTGCCGACGACACGGGTCTCCTGGCCCCCGCCGACGATGGTCACCCGGACCAGCTCGGTGAAGTCGCGGGCGCTGGTGCGCGAGCTCTCGACGGTGACGATGCCCCGAGCGGCGGCGATCGCCGGCGCGTTGACCTCGTTTACCGGCTCTTCGAGGTGGCCGGAGAGAATCCCGAGCAGGACCGCGGTGGTGAGGGGGCGGCAGTCGCGGTCGGCGATCCGGCCGAGGTACTCCACCTCGACCCGGTCGATGGACTGCCCGGCGGCCAGCGAGCTGGCCAGGCGCCCGAGCATGCGGGAGAGCGGCAGGAACGGCCCGAGCACCTCGAGGTCCTCGGCGGCCACGGCGGGAACGTTGACCGCACTGGTCGCTCCCTGGCCGGTCAGCGCCCGAACCACCTGCTCGGCGGCCTGGTAGCCGGCGCGGTCGGTGGCCTCGGTGGTCGAGGCCCCCAGGTGCGGAGTGACCACGACGTGGGGGTTGCCGAAGAGCGGGTGCTCGGTGATCGGCTCGCTCTGGAATACGTCCAGCGCGGCGCCGGCCACCTTGCCCGAGGCGATCGCCGCCTCCAGGTCGGCGTCGACCACCAGGGGCCCCCGGGCCACGTTGAGTATCCGGACCCCGTCCTTCATCTTCGAGAAGGCCTCGGCGTCCAGCCAGCCCTCGGTCTCCGGGGTCTTGGGCAGGTGGATGGTTATGAAGTCGGACTCGGCGTAGAGCTGGTCGGCGTCGGCGGCCTGGCGCACCCCGAGCTCCCGGTAGCGCTCGGCGCCGACGTAGGGGTCGTAGGCGACCACGTCCATGTCGAAGGCCTGGGCGCGCTCGGCCACCAGCTGGCCGATTCGCCCGAAGCCGAGAATCCCCAGCGTCTTGCCGCTGAGCTCGACGCCGGAGAACTGCTTGCGCTCCCAGCGCCCGTCGACCAGCGCCATGTGGGCCTGGGGCACGTTGCGGGCCAGCGCCAGGAGCAGGGCCATCGTGTGCTCGGCGGCGGTGACGACGTTCGACTCAGGGGCGTTGGCCACAATGATCCCGCGCTCGGTAGCCGCCTCGACGTCGACGTTGTCCACCCCCACGCCGGCCCGGCCGACCGCCTTGAGCCGTTCGGCCCGCTCGATCAGCCCGGCGTCGACCTGGGTCGCCGAGCGGATCAGCAGGCCGTCGTAGCCGCCGACCTCGCTCTCCAGCTTCTCCCGGTCCCAGTCCAGGCCGAGGTCGACCTCGAAGCCGTTCTCGCGCAGCAGCTCGACGCCGGCTTCGCCGACGTCCTCGCAGACCAGCACCCGGGGCTTCTCGCTTGCCATCACGACGAGGAAAGCACGTTGCCGTTCTCGAGCACCCAGTCGACGCAGGCGGTCAGCGCCTCCACGTCGGCCGGGTCGACGGCGGGGAACATTCCGACCCGCAGCTGGTTGCGCCCGAGCTTGCGGTAGGGCTCCACGTCGAGGATGCCGTTGGCCCGCAGGACGGCGGCCAGCGAAGCGGCGTCGACGCTCGCGTCGAAGTCGACCGTCCCGACCACCAGCGAGCGCAGGTCGGGTGCGCTCACGAACGGCTCGGCCACCGGCGAGGCCTCGGCCCACGAGTAGAGCGTGCCGGCCGACGTGGAGGTGCGCTCCACGCACGCGTCGAGCCCGCCGAGGCCGAGCATCCAGCCCAGCTGCTCGTTGAGGAGGAAGAGCGTGGCCAGGGCCGGCGTGTTGTAGGTCTGGTCCTTGAGCGAGTTCTCCAGCGCGGTGCCGAGCGAGAGGAACTCCGGGACCCAGCGCCCGGAGGCGGCGATCTCCTCGATCCGCTCGACCGCCGCCGGGCTGCAGGCGGCGATCCACAGGCCGCCGTCGGAGCCGAAGGCCTTCTGCGGGGCGAAGTAATAGACGTCGGCCTGGGAGGCGTCCAGCGGCAGGCCGCCGGCCCCCGAGGTCGCGTCGATGACGACCAGGGCCTCGCCGGCGTTCTCGGGCCGCTCGACGCCGACCATCACGCCGGTGGAGGTCTCGTTGTGCGCCCAGGCGATCACGTCGGCGATGTCGCTGGCCACCGGAGCCGGCGCACTGCCCGGCTCGGCCTCCACGAGCACCGGCTCTTCGAGGAACGGCGCCCCGGCGGTGCAGTCGGCGAACTTGCGGGTGAACTCGCCGTAGACCAGGTGCAGCGCGCGGTTGCGCACCAGGCCGAAGGCGGCGGCGTCCCAGAAGGCGGTCGAGCCGCCGTTGCCGAGGATCACGACGTAGTCGTCGGGCAGCCCGAGGAGCTCGCCGACGCGTTCGCGCACCTGGCCGACGAGGCCCTTCACCGCGGCCTGCCGGTGCGAGGTGCCCAGGATCTCGGCGCCCCGGGTAGCCAGCGCCTGGAGCGCCTCGGGCCGCACCTTCGAGGGGCCGCAGCCGAAGCGCCCGTCGGCGGGCAGCAGGCCGGCCGGAATCGCGGGGGTTTTGGCGCTCATTGCGCGCAGCCGGGCCGGTGTCCGGGCCGGCGGCTCAGAACTCGGTGTCGATCCACGGCATCATCGAGCGCAGCTCGCGGCCGGTGGTCTCGATCTGCGAGCTGGCCTGCTCGTCGCGCATGCGCTTGAAGTTCTCCTGGCCGGCGCGGTTCTCGGCGATCCACTCGCGGGCGAACTCACCGGACTGGATCTCCTCGAGGATCTTCTTCATCTCGGCCCGGGTCTCGTCGTTGACCACGCGGCTGCCGCGCGTGTAGTCGCCGTACTCGGCCGTGTTGGAGATCGAGTAGCGCATCCCGGCCAGGCCCTTCTCGTACATCAGGTCGACGATCAGCTTCAGCTCGTGCAGGCACTCGAAGTAGGCCATCTGGGGGTCGTAGCCGGCGTCTACGAGCGTCTCGAAGCCGGCCTGGACCAGCGCGCTGGCCCCGCCGCACAGGACGGCCTGCTCGCCGAAGAGATCGGTCTCGGTCTCGTCCTTGAAGGTGGTCTCGAAGACTCCCGCGCGGGTGCAGCCGATCCCCTTGGCGTAGGCCAGGGCCATGTCGCGCGCGCGGCCGGTGGCGTCCTGGTCGATGGCGATCAGGCCCGGCACGCCGCTGCCCGCCTCGTACTGGCGGCGGACCATGTGCCCCGGGCTCTTGGGGGCGGCGAGGATGACGTCGACCTCGGGCGGCGGCTCGACCTCGCCGTAGAGCACCGAGAATCCGTGGCCGAAGACGAGCAGGTTCCCGGGCGCCAGCCCGTCGGCGACCTCGTTGACGAAGACATCGTGGTGGAGCTCGTCGGGAACGAGGATGACGACGATGTCGCCGCGGCTGGCCGCCTCGGCTACCGGCAGCACCTCCAGGCCCTCCGAGCGGGCCACCTCGGCGCTCGCCGAGTCCTCGCGCAGGCCGATCACCACGTCGACCCCGGAATCGCGCAGGTTCAGCGCGTGGGCGTGGCCCTGGGAGCCGTAGCCGATGATGGCCACGGTCTTGCCTTCCAGGAGGGAGAGGTCTGCGTCGTCGTCGTAGAGCGCCATGGGCGCAATGGTAGGCCAGCCGCCGCGGTCGGCGCGCTCAGGCCTCGGCGCCGGCCACCAGGGAGAGGCCGGGCACGCTGACGGTGCCGTCGGCGGCGACGTAGGGCGCCAGGGCCTCGTCGACCGCCTCGCGCAGCTCGTAGTGCTCGGCCGGGCTGAGGCCCTCGAGCGCGGCGGGCAGCGATACCGAGGTCTCGACCATCTCCTGCCAGCGCTCGTCGAGCCCCGCGGAGGTCCAGTGAACCTCGAGCTCCTCGACCCTGGGCTCGGTGAACCCGGCGGCCCCGAGGAGCTCCTCCAGCGCGCCGGGCGCGCTGAGGGCGAACATGCCGGGGGCCGTGTCGTCGACCGGACCGGCGTGGCCGAGGCGCTCGAGCTGCTCCTGGACCAGGGCGATCCACGGGTTCTGGTCCCGAGGCCCCCAGACGGCTAGGGCGATGCGCCCTCCGGGCTTGAGCACGCGCCGGGCCTCGCGCAGGCCGGCCTCCGGGTCGGGCAGGAGCATGTAGCCCCAGCGGCTGATAACCGCGTCGAGCATCGCCGCCGAGAGGTCGAGCCACTCGGCCTCCAGGCGGCGCGCCTCCACGTGGGCTCCCTCCGGCGCCTCGGCCTCCACCCGCTCGGAGGCGGCGGCGACCATCGACTCGGAGGCGTCGCTGACCAGCACGC
>CAIKSH010000147.1 GCA_903830015.1 uncultured Solirubrobacterales bacterium
TCGCTGCCCCACCAGGGCCGCGAGCCGAGCCGCGATGAGTTCCTCACCATGCTCCACCTCGTCCACGCCCCCGGCTCGGAGACCGTGGTCGAGCGGGTGATCACCGGCCGCGGCCTGGACATCGCGGTCAGCGCGTCGGTCCGCCGGCCCGACGGCGTACTGCAGTGCGCCGGCTTCTACGAGCTCCAGTCGGGGCTGATCGAGCGGATCGAGGAGACGTGGATGGTGCCCGGGGCCGGGCGCTTCGACCTCTCCACCGTCGGGCCCCGGGACGCGGGCGGCTAGTAGGGCGGAAGCTCGGCCCACCAGTCGCCAAGCGCACGGAAGGCCGACCAGAATTCCCGCTTGGCCTCCTCGTCGTCGAGCGACTCGTCGATGTCCGGGGTGACCAGGACGTCGCACGACGGCGTGAGCGTGGCGACCGTTCCCGGCGCCCACTGCACCGGCTCGGCGAGCGGCAGCTCCATCTCGTTGATCGCGGCCACCGTCGGCTCGCCCATGGCGACCAGCATCCGCGGCTGGACGATGGCGAACTCCTCGACCAGGCGCCCGGTGCAGACCGGGTCGGCCATCGAGGCGTCGGGCACCGGGCACTTCACCACGAGGGTTCCGTAGACGGCGAGCGGATCGATGTCGAGCCGGGTGAGCGACTTCTGCAGCGCGTTGCCCGAGCGGCCGTAGAAGGCGACTCCCTCCTCGATCTCGGAGACCTTCGGCGCGTGCTTGACCAGCATCACGTCGGCCTGCGGATGGCCGGAGCCGAGCACCGGCATCAGGTTCCCGCGGGGACAGTGCTCGCAGCCGTGGATCTCCCGGGAGAGCGCGTTGATCTCGCGGATGGCGCGCTCGAGGTACTTCTCGCGGATCTCATCGTCGGTGGCGGGCATCCGTGGCGAAGGTTTCGACGGCCGCGCCCGTTCTCCCTCGCGCTGCATCAGCCCTTGCGCGCCGCCGCCTTCGCCCGGCCCCGGCGCGCGCCGCGCCCTCCGGCCGAGCCGCCCCGGGTCTGAAGGAACTTCAGCGCCTGGACGTAGACGTAGTTGGTCGGGGTGGTGTGGATCTCCGCGGTCCGCAGCGACTCCATGAACTCCTCCGGGCCGTCGAAGTCGTGCATCCGCACCCGCGCCGTGCCCAGCCCCTGCGCCACGTGGGCGTCCGAGCCGGCCGCGGCGGGGATCCGGTACTTGCCGGCGAAGCGCACCGCCTCCTCGTTGAAGGCGTCGAAGGCCACCCGCGGGTTGAAGACCTCGATCAGGTCGATCTCGTCGACGATCGAGAGGAGGTTCTCGTAGTCGGGCACCGAGTGCATCCGGTCGAAGGGGTGGGGAACGTAGACCAGGCCGCCCTGGCGGTGGATCTCGGCGACCGTGTCGGCGAGGCTCATCCCCCGCTCGATCTTCTCCTTGATGAAGAGCCCGATCACCTCGCCCTGGTCGGCGGTCTTGACCTCCTCGGCGAGGATCACCTTCACGCCGTAGGCGTCGGCGATCTCCGCGGCGGCCAGGGCGCCGGAGATCTCGTTGTGCTCGGTGATGGCGATCGCGCCAAGGCCCTTCTCGCGGGCGGTCTCCAGGAGCGTCTCGACCGGGGTGGCGCAGTCGTGGCTGTGGTCGGTGTGCATGTGGAGGTCGACGTCGATCGTCGGTCGGGCGGCCACGCGGCGGGCCAGCGCCCGGTTTCCCTCCAGCGGCTTGCGCCGCGCGGCGAGCTCGCCGTAGATCTCCTCGAAGCGGTCGGTCACCGAATTCCAGTCGCGGACCTCGGCCGCGCCGGCCAGCCGTTCCCGCAGGTCGCGGTCGTCGATCAGGCGGGTGAGCTGTCCGGCCAGCACGTAGGCGTCCTTCGGCTCGAACAGGAGCCCGCGGTCGCCCTCCCCGAGGACCTCGGCGTAGATCGGCAGCCGCGAGGCCACCGGCACCGCGCCGCCGGCGCTGGCCCGGGCGAGGATCCCCGGCTCGGGCTCGGTTCCCGAGGAGGCGCCGACCATGATGTCCGAGGCGGCAATCAGCTCGTCGACGCTGACCTCGGCGGGGTCGGCGTAGCGCACCTTCTCGCGCAGGCTCGCCCGGAGCGGGGTCGAGGAGGGGCCATGCTCGGAGCGGATCAGGAGCTCCCACTCCCCGTCGGCTTCCACGAGCCTCAGGGCCCTGAGCAGGAGGCGCAGTGCCGGCCGTTCCTCCTCGACGGCGAAGGCCACCCGCAGCGGCCGGGTCGAAGGGTCGCCGACCCGCTCCAGCGCGGGGGCCCCGGGGCGGACCAGCCGGTACTCGGCCGGGAA
>CAIKSH010000148.1 GCA_903830015.1 uncultured Solirubrobacterales bacterium
GCCGCGGCGCCTCCTCGAGGCGGGCGCGGCGACTGGCGCGTGGCTCGGCGCGCCGGGAGCCGGAGGCCGTGGAGCCGGCAGCCGGCTCGGACCCGGCCTGCAGCGTCTCCTGCTCCCCGCCCCGCTTGCGGCTGCGGCGTCCCATGTCAGGTGGCTAACGGACAGCCGGAGGAGATCTTGACCTGCCACCAGCCCATCATCCGGCCGATGATCCCCAGCCGGGGAGCGACGCGCCATACGCCGCAGCCCGGCTCACCGAGCTCACGCTGGCTGATGCGCACGCCGCGAAACGAGGCCGGGTCCAGGAGCATCCGCTCGAGCCGGGCCCGGGCATCCTCCTGGGTCCGGGCGAGCTGTGCCAGCTGGCGGCGGGCCTCCCCGAGCTGGTCGACCAGGTGGTCTCTCAGCTCCTCGAGCTCACCCATCGCCAGCACCCGGGAAGGCATGCGGGGTGCCGGGCCGAGGTCGAGCGCCTCCGGGAAGGCTTCGCAGACAACGTCGGCAACCTGGCACTCGAGGCGGGCGACCTGGCGGCGCAGGGCGCGGCGGGCCGGGCCCTCACCGGTCTGTGGCGACTGGCGGTCCCGCGTATACGGACCTGCCGGCGCACCCTCCAGTTCCAGAAGCACCTCCATGCGGTAATTCTAACCCGATGCGCCGGCGCTCATGCGCCCAGCGCCCCCGCAGCGATATCCAGCGCCTCGTCGACGCCCATTGGGGGTACGCCGGGCACGGCAACCGCCGCGAGCAGGATGGGAGCCGTTGAGGGGCCTGGAGCGCCGCGTCCGTGAGCTTCCCCGAAGAGCCAGCAGAGCGCCCCGGCGGCGTCGGCGATGACCAGCCGGCCCGGTGAGCCGCGGCGGGCGCCGTCGGCGTCGACCAGCTGCTCGCCGGGCCGGGCCGGGCGAATACCGGGCGGGCCGTCGAGGGCGCCGGGATCGAGCGCGTATACGGGGATACAGGTCTCCAGGACGGCCAGCTCGAGGGCATCGGTCAGCGGCCCCGGCGTCCTGACCCCACCGTCGACCAGGCGCCGGCCCACGGCGGCTTCCACCGGGGTCATCTCGACGTCGGGGTCGAGCCCGACCTGGCGGTAGAAGGCGCGGTAGGCCGCCGGGACCGGCTCGCGGCGCAGCTCGATGGCCGTCCGCCCCCGGATCCGGCTGGCGATCGCGGCCAGGCGCTCCTGGACGCCGGGGTCGGCCCGGACCGGGCCATCACACTCGCGGACCGCCAGGGAGAGTCCCGGGAACTCGGTCTCGAGCCCGAGGTCGACCCAGCCTTCGACCGGATCGCTCACCGGGACTCCTCCGCCACCCGGTCAAGATCGCTGCGCACCTCGGCCGAAGAGGCACCCCCGATCGATACGCGCTCGACCTTCCCGCCCCGGTCGACGTAAACGACCTGGGGGCAGACGGCCACGCCGTACAGGTTGGCGAGAACGCCGTCCCGGTCCCAGGCGACCCGGGCTCCCCACCCGCGCTCGCGGGCCAGGGATCGCGCCTCTTCACGGCTCCCCCTCACGACGATTCCCGCCACCCTGACCCCGGTGCCGCGAGCCAGGCGGGAGAGGCGGTCGAAGGCGTCGGCACAGCGGCCGTCGCCGGAGGCGATGAAGGCGAGCGCCGCCGGCGCCCCGCGCACCAGGTCGCAGGAGTTGAGCACGTCGGCGCCCCGCACCTCACAGGCCGGCCGCGCGCCGGCGGCCCCCTCGCCGGCCTTCCTGGCCACGTTTACGTCGCCGTCGAGCGACGAGGCCGCGACCGGCGCCGCGAAAGGTGCCATCTGGGTTCCCGGAGCCGGCCCCCGCGAAGAACCCGAATCGGTCTTGAACCCGTTCCACGCCACCCAGCCCAGGAGCGCAGCCAGGGCGACGAGCGGGATAACGGTGGCGACCAGCGGCCGGCGCCGCGGAGCCTCCTCGTCTCCAGGGCCCCTGCCGGCCGGGCCGCTCACGGCTCGGTTACGCCCCGGATCGAAGCGAGCCTCGACCGCAGCGCGCCCGGCTCGGCCAGGACCAGCACCGCAGGCAGGATGATCAGCACGCCAAACAGCGCCACCGCCAGGTCGATCACCGTGACCACGCCGAAGTCGCGAAGCATCCGGATATCGGAGAGGACCAGGACGGCGAAGCCGGCGATCGCCGTGACCCCGGAAGCCAGCACGGCTGCCCCGGTAGACCGGTAGGTCCGGCGGAGCGCCTCCTCGACGCCGCTGCCATCGAGCCGTTCCTGCCGGTAGCGCTCGCTGAGCAGGACGCTGAACTCGGTGGCGATAGCGATCACCAGGGTCCCGAGGACCACCGAGAGCGGGTTGAGGTCGATCCGGCTGACGAAGAGGACGAGCGCAGACCATCCGGTGGCCAGAACGATCGGCACGAGGGGAACGATCGCCCGGCGGGCGCTGCGGAAGGCGATGAGCAGAACGATGGCCACGGCGAGCAGCCCGCCCACGAGGTTGATCACCCGGCGCTCCGGCGAGGCCAGCTCGTCGTTGGCCGCAGCGGTCAGCACCGGCAGTCCGGCTAGCCGGGCTCGGACGCCGGGCGGCGGATCGAGCTCGCCCTCCATTTCGCGGAGCACCTCGTACTGGCGGTCGAGGCCCATGAGACGGAGCCCGAAGCCCAGGGTGGCGGCACGGCGATCCTGCGAGATGACGTTCTGGCGCAGGTAGGGCGGGACCGCCTCGAGCAGCGCGCTCACCCGCTCCCGGGAGCCAAGCGAGTCGCTGCTGGTGAACAGGTCCGGCAGCGAGAAGGCCGGGCA
>CAIKSH010000149.1 GCA_903830015.1 uncultured Solirubrobacterales bacterium
TCGGGGCCGGCCTGCGGGTCGGCGAGGGCTACGTTCTCGCCCAGGGTGCCGCTGAAGACGGTCGCCCGCTGCGGGACCCAGGCCACCCGGCGCCGCCACTCCCCGGGGTCCACGTCGAGCAGGTCGGTGCCGCCGCAGCTGACCTTGCCGGAGGCCGGCTCGAGCAGGCGCAGCAGCACCGCGGCGACGGTGCTCTTCCCGGCACCGCTGGCACCGACGAGGGCCACGCGCTCGCCGGGCTCGATGCGCATGCTGAGTCCGTCGACCGCCGGGCCACCGCGTTCGGGGTAGGCGAAGACGACGTCCTCGAGAACGAGCGGTTCGCGCGCCGGGTCGGGCGCGGGAGCGGGTGCGGGGGGAACGCTGACCGTCGCCGGCGTGTCGAGGACTTCGAAGCAGCGCTCGGCGGCGGCCAGCCCGTCGGCGCTGGCGTGGAACTGCTGGCCGACCATGCGGATCGGCATGTAGAGCTCAGGAGCGAGGATCAGGACGGCCAGGCCGGTGGCGAAGCTCAGGTTGCCGTCGATCAGCTGGATGGCGATGGTCGCCGCCACCAGCGCGGTACCGAGCATCGCCGCCAGCTCAAGCACCAGCGAGGAGAGAAAGGCGATCCGCAGGGTCGCCATCGTCTCCCGGCGGTAGGCGTCCCCGGCCTCCCCGAGCGTGGCGACCTGGGCCTCGGCCCGGTCATTGGCCCGCAGGGCCTCCAGCCCGCGGACGACGTCGAGGAAGTGGGCACTGAGCAGGGAGAGCGTGCGCCAGCGCCGCTCGGTCGCGGCCCGGGCCCCGAGCCCGATCAGGACCATGAAGGCGATGATCACCGGGATCGTCACCAGGAGGATCCCGCCGGCGACGTAGTCCCTCGGAAAGATCCACGCGAGGATCACGATCGGGACCAGCACGGCCAGCACGAGCTGGGGGAGGTAGCGCGCGAAGTACGCCTCCAGCGCGTCGACCCCATGGACCGTGGTGGCCACGAGCTCGCCGCTGCGCTGCTCGCGCAGGCCGGCGGGCCGGGCGCCGAGAAGGTGGGCGGTGATCCGCGCCCGCAGCTCGCTCATTACCCGCCCGGCGCCGATCCTCCCCGAGGCCTCGAAGCCGCCGGCGCAGAGGGCCCGCAGCACGATCACGCCGGCCAGGACCCAGAGGAGCGGGGCGACCTCCGCGAGCGTGTCGCCCCCGGGAAAGGCCCCGGCGATGACGCGTCCCAGCAGCGAGGCCTGGGCGACCACGAGTACCGCGGTAATCACCCCGAGGACAATCGCCAGGGCGAAAGGAACCCGTGCGGCCCGCACCGACCCCAGCAGGCGGCGGTCGACCGAAGGCGCGGCGCTCCGGGACGGGGTCTGGCTCACGTCAGGATCCTACGCGCGCCCACGACTCCCCAAGCGCCCGGGTTACACTGGGAGGACATAGCAGTGCCCCCAGGGGACGACAGGCTTCGACGCGGTCGGTTCGTGGGGGTGGTTGCGAGCCGAGGTTCCCGGTGGCCTCGTAAAACCCCGGGAAAACCATATGTGCGGACTCTCACGAGTACGCCCTCGCCGCCTAGCACACCGCTAGTGCTGTGAGGTCTGGCCCCCGTTTCGCCGTCGGGCGGGGAATCCGGATCATTTGACGGCTTACCTGGTGAGGATCGCCTCCGCCGATCCAGGGAAATTCTTAGAGAGGCTGGCTCCGCGCAACCCCGCCGGCGAGGCGAGCGCAGAGCGAGATCAGAACGCCGGCTACGCTCGTAGAGATCACCCCTTACGCGGTCGCGGACGCGGGTTCGATTCCCGCCGTCTCCACTCCGGCCCCGGGCGCCCTCGTTGGGCGCGCCGGCGGCCCCGGCTTCGAATAGGGTGCGGGATCATGCCCGCGCGTGTTCCGTACCTCTCCGCACGCCCCCCGGGCAGCTAGGCCGGCCGGTGTCCAGCAAGCCCGAGATCCAGCCGTGCGAGCACGAGACCCGCGACCGGATCATCACCGGATTCGTGGTCGGGCTCCCGTTCGTGCTGGCCATCGTCTTCGGGATCCGGGCGTGGGGGCAGTCGCTCAACTTCCTGAACCTGGGGCTGTTCGTGGTCGGGTACGTGCTGACCTGCCTGGGCGTGACGATGGGCTTCCACCGGCTCTTCACCCACCGCTCGTTCAAGTGCGGGCGGACGATGAAGATCACCCTGGCCATCCTCGGCTCGATGGCCGTGGAGGGGCCGCTCATCTCATGGGTCTCCGACCACCGCCGCCATCACGCCCACTCCGACCAGCCCGGCGACCCGCATTCGCCCCACGTCGACCACGGCGAGGGGCTCGCGGGCACGCTCACGGGTCTTTGGCACGCCCACATGGGATGGCTCTTCATGCACGACCAGCGGGGTGCCCACGACAGGTACGCCCCCGACCTGCTCGCCGACCCCGACCTCGTATTCATCTCGCGCACCTTCCTGCTCTGGGCCGTGCTCGGGCTCCTGATCCCCTTCGGAATCGGTCTCGCCGTAGCCGGCAGCATCGGGGCGGGGCTCAGCTGCCTGCTGTGGGCGGGGGTGGTGCGGGTCGGCGCGCTCAACCAGTCGACCTTCGCGGTCAACTCGCTGGGCCACACCTTCGGCCGCCAGTCCTACAACACCCGCGACCACTCGACCAACTTCCTGCCGGTTGCCCTCCTGGCCCTCGGGGAGGGCTGGCACAACAACCATCACGCCTTTCCCACCTCGGCCCGTCACGGCCTGGACCGTGGCCAGGTTGACGTGACCGCCGGAGTCATCTCGGCATGCGCGAAGGTCGGCATCGTCTGGGACGTGGTGACGATCAGCGAGGAGCGCAAGGCGACCAAGCGCCTCTAGGGGCTTTCGGACTCAGGAGATCAACCTCCACACGGGCAACGCGAGGACAAGCCCGGCTGCGAGGGCGGCTAACTGGATCCAGACCGTTGGCACCAGCTCTTTGCGGATCGTCTGCTTGAGCGGCTTGTCCTTGTAGGCCTGGTACACGCCGAGGACGGGGACCATTCCCATTCCGATCATCATCAGGCCTATGAGAATGCTGAAGACCCAGATCCCGATCGGTGCCGAGAAGGCGCTGGCGATGAACATGATCCCGAACCCGATGAACGCGACCGGGAAGAACCACAGGGTGAGCGAGGGCCAAGCCTTGGGCTTAAAGCCCGCGTAGATGAAGATGAGGATCAGCTCCGCGGGGAGGCCGAGAGCAAGTATCGCTCCCGGCCCGGGAGGGCACCTCCGCTGGATCTCGAAAGGCCCACCCTCGGCGCAGGTTCCCCCGAGCGCCCACAGGCCGGTCGCCGACAGGAGGAAGAGTCCGGCAAGGAGCGTTATCAATGCCAGCGCAGCGAGTGCTACGGTCGCCCTGAAGGGCGTGACCCGTGGCTCGGTGGGAGGGCGGTCAAGGCTCTCGTTGGTCTCCTCGGTCACCGGGGAGAAACGTAGTCGTGCGGGCCTGACTGACCAAACGGTCAGGTAGGCGTAAGCTTGACGCGTGCCCGCGAACCCGAAGATTGAGGGCGACGCCGACGTCGGCCGCGGCGGCTCGCACTGGGCCCAGGGCCCGCCCCACGAAGAGCTCGCCGAGACCCGACGCACCTGTCCGGTCCAGTGGACCGACCGGATGGAAGACTTCCCCGAGGAGGGCGGCTTCTGGTCGCTGATGAAGGCCGAGCACATCCGCGAGGCCTCGTTGAACTGGGAGGACTTCTCTTCCGAGCTGGGCGGCGTCGTCCTTGTGGACTCCGTCCTGCCCCCGGCGATCCAGTCCGGGATGTTCATCGCCATGGACCCGCCGCGCCACGACCGCATCAAGGCGATCTTCCAGAAGGGCTTCACTCCCAAGCGGATCGGCGAGCACGAGGAGGAGATCCGGGAGATCGTCGTCAACGTCCTGGACCGGCTTGGCGACCGGACCGAGTTCGACCTCGTCGAAGAGGTCGCCCAGCCGGTGGTCTCCCGCGTTATCTGCCGCTTCATGGGCATCCCGGAGGAGGACGACAAGCTCTGGGCCGACCTGATGAACGGAATCCTCGCCTCCAGCGACCCGGACATCAATCCCGAGGGCGTGGAGACGGTGATGGCCCGGGACGTGCCGGAGGTCTTCGCCCGCGTCCAGGCGATGATCGCCGAGCGCCGCGAGGACCCCACCGACGACCTCACCAGCCTGCTGATGAACGCCGAGGTCGAGGGCGAGAGGCTCGAGGAGCACGAGATCATCATGGGCTTCTTCCTGCTGATGGCGGCAGGCAACGACTCGACCAAGGCGACCTACTGCTCGGCGATGCACGCGCTGATCGAGCATCCGGAGGAGCGGCAGAAGCTGGTCAACGACCCGTCGTTGATTCCCTCGGCGGTGGAGGAGTCGCTGCGGATGTTCCCCGCCTTCGCCCACTTCCGTCGCACCGCCACCCGCGACGTGGAGATCGGGGGCCGGACGATCGAGAAGGGCGACCGCGTGGCCCTCTGGTACGTCTCCTCCAACCGCGACGAGGACGTCTACGAGGACCCGGACCGCTTCGACGTCGAGCGCAACCCCCAGCACCAGGCCTTCGGGGCCGGCGGGCGTCACTTCTGCCTGGGCGCGGCCCTGGCCCGCCTGGAGCTGCGCCTCCTGATCGAGGAGACGCTCAGGCGCTACCCGGACCTGGAGATCGCCGGGCCGGTCAGCTGGGTGCAGTCCGGCTTCGTCAACCAGATCAAGACGCTGCCGGTCCGCGTGCCGGCATCAGGCGCCTGAGCGGCTCCTCGCCGCGCCGGGTCAGCCCATGGTCAGGACGGTGCGGATGCCGTCCTGCTCGTGCATGAGGTCGAAGGCCTCGTTTACCTGCTCGAGCGGGAGGTGGTGGGAGATGAACGCATCGAGCGGCAGTTCGCCCTCCATGTAGAGGCGGGCCAGTTCGGGCACGTCGTCGCGGCCGCGCGCCCCGCCGAACGAGGCGCCGGCGATCCGCCGGCCGGTGATGAGGAAGCGCGGAATCACGTTGAGCGTCTCGCCCCGGCCGGCCACGCCGGCGATCACGCACTGGCCCCAGCCCATCCGCGCCGCCTCGACGGCCTGGCGCATCACCTCGACGTTGCCGGTCGCCTCGAAGGTGTAGTCGGCGCCGTAGCCGCCGGTCATCTCGAGGATCTCCTCGACCACGCCCTCGCCGCCTTCGAGCTCGTCGGTGGCCCCGATCTCCATCGCCTTGGCCCGGCGCCCCGGCGAGGGATCGACGACGATTATCCGCTCGGCGCCCTGCAGCTTCGCCCCGGCCACCGCGCCCAGGCCGACCAGGCCGGCGCCAAAGACCACGGCGGTGCTGCCGGGCTCGACCTTGGCGATGTAGCGGGCCGCCCCGATCCCGGTCGTAGCTCCGCAGGCCAGGGTGCAGAGCACGTCGAGCGGCGCCTCCCTGGGGACCTTGGCCAGGGCGATCTCCGGCATCACCGTGGCCTCGGCGAAGGTGCTCGTGCCCATGAAGTGGCGGATCCGCTCGTCGCCGCGGTGAAGGCGGGTGGTGTGGTCGGGCAGGTAACCCTCGCCCTGCTCCTCCCGGATCGCCACGCAGATGTTGGTCTTGCCCGAGGTGCAGTTGACGCACTCGCGGCACTGGGGAGAGAAGAGGGTGAGCACGTGGTCGCCGGGCTCCAGCGAGGTGACGTCCTCGCCGACCGCCTCGACTATCCCGGCGCCCTCGTGGCCCAGGACGGTGGGCGGTGACGGGGGCGCATCCGGGCCGGTCTTCCTCGCGGGCATCATCAGCCAGATGGTGATCTCCGGCGTCCGTGGGGGCCGGCAGATCAGGTCCCTGGGCGACA
>CAIKSH010000150.1 GCA_903830015.1 uncultured Solirubrobacterales bacterium
CTCGACGTGGACCCCGGGGAGTGGCGGCGCCGGGTGGCCTGGGTCCCGCAGCGGGCGACCGTCTTCAGCGGCACCCTGGGCGAGAACGTAGCCCTCGCCGACCCGCAGGCCGGCCCCGACCGGATCGAGGAGGCCTGCCGGGCATCGGGCCTGGACCGGGTGGCCGCCACACTCCCGCTTGGCCTGCAGACCCCGGTCGGCGAAAGCGGCCGGCGGCTGTCGGCCGGCGAGGCCCAGCGCGTCTCCCTGGCCCGGGCCTTCCTGCGTGACGCGCCGCTGCTGGTGCTCGACGAGCCGACCGCCCACCTGGACGCCGAATCTTCCGAGCAGGTCGGCGAGGCGATTGCCCGCCTGGCCGCCGGGCGCACGACGCTGCTGATCGTTCACCGGCCGGCCCTGGCCCGCAGCGCCGACCGCGTGGTGGAGATCGCTGCGCCGCGTGGCGTGGAGGCCGCGGCGTGACCACGGCGACCGCCCGGGACCGCCGGGGCTGGGACGCGCTGATGCGCGCCGCCGCGATGGTCGGCCCGCGGCGGGGGCGGCTGGCGCTCTCGATCCTCCTCGGGGCCGGCGCGATCATCGCCGCCTGCGCGCTGCTGGCCGTGGCCGGCGTGCTGATCAGCAAGGCGGCACTCAAGCCCGGGATTCTCACCCTCACCGTCTTCACCGTCGCCGTGCGCGGGCTGGCGATCGCCCGCGCGCTGCTGCGCTACACCGAGCGGCTTGCCTCGCACGACCTCGCCTTCCGCGTGCTGGCCGAACTGCGCGTCAAGTTCTTCGCCCGGCTCGTGCCGCTGGTCCCCGAGGGAATCCGCCGGATGCGCAGCGGCGATGTCCTCGACCGCTTTACCGGAGAGGTCGACACGCTCCAGGACCTCTACCTGCGGGCGCTCGGGCCGCCGCTGGTGGCGATCGTGGTGATCCTGGCGGTCGGCATGGCGATGGCGTTCGTCCTGCCGGCCGGAGCGGTGATCCTCGTCGTCGCGCTCGTGGTGGCCGGGACGGCGATCCCCGCTCTCGCCCTCGTCCTGACGCGGCGGTCGGGCCGCCGGCAGGGTCCGGCGCGGGCCGCCCTCTCGGCCGAGCTGGTCGACGTGATCCAGGGCGCCCCCGAGCTGGCCGTCTACGGGCGCCAGGCCGACTGGGCCGCCCGGGTTCGCCGGGCCGACGCGCTCCTGATGGAGAGCCAGCGCCGCGACGCCCTGGCCGCGGCGGTCAGCGCCGTGCTCTCCGTCCTGGTCGCGGGGGCGGCGCTGGTCGGAGTGGCAGCCGCCGGGGTGTCGGCCGTCTCGGCCGGGCAGATGGACGGCATCCTCCTCGCCGCGGCGGTCTTCCTGACCATGGGTGCCTTCGAGGCGGTTAGCGGCCTCCCCGATGCCGCACAACGGATCGTCGCCTGCGCGACGGCCGCCGAGCGGCTGGAGGAGGTCACCGACGAGCCGGTCCCGGTCGTCGACCCGGGCGCGCCACGCCGCCTGGCCGGGGGCCCGCTGGTGGCCCGCGACGTCGGCTTCCGCTACCCCGGGACCGACGAGGTCGCCCTGGACGGCGTAGGGCTCACGCTCGAGCCGGGCAGCCGCGTGGCGCTGGTCGGGCCCAGCGGGGCGGGAAAGACGACCCTGGCGCGGCTGCTGGTGCGCTTCGCCGACCCGGAAGCCGGGGTCATCCGGCTGGGCGACGTCGACCTGCCCGAGGCGGCCCAGGACGACGTGCGCCACCGAATCCGGCTCGTCGGCCAGGAGGCCTACCTGTTCACGGCGACGATCGCCGCCAACGTGCGTATGGGGCGCCCGGACTGCGGGGACGCCGACATCGTCGAGGCCCTGGCCCGCGCCGGCCTGGGCCCCTGGGTGGCCGGGCTGCCTGACGGGATCGAAACCCAGGTCGGCGAGGATGGCGCGGCGGTCTCCGGCGGCCAGCGGGGCCGCATCGCCCTGGCCCGCGGCCTGGTGAGCGACAGCGACCACTTGATCCTCGACGAACCGACCGCACAGCTAGACCCAGTCGGCGCGCGCGAGCTGCTGGCGGAGCTGGGGGCCGACCGCTCAGACCGGCGCGGAGTGCTGGTGATCACCCACACCGTCGAGGGGCTCGAGGAGTTCGACGAGATCCTCGTGATGGACGACGGCCGGGTGGTCGAGCGTGGGCGCTGGCCGGAGCTGGTGGCCGCCGGAGGCCCGTTCGCGACGATCGCCGCGGCCGGCTGACAAACGAAACGGCCCCGGACATAAGTCGACGCAGCACCCGAGCCGCTGTGGGTCCCCCAGCTCCTTCACTTTCCCTGTTGCCAGGTTCCGTTCCGGTTGGGGAGGCGCGGCCTTGCAACCCTGGCCGTCGCTCTTTGCAGCTCGGTTGC
>CAIKSH010000151.1 GCA_903830015.1 uncultured Solirubrobacterales bacterium
GTGGGTGCGCGCCGCCTCCTCGGTTCCCGGCAGCACGGCGTCGGCGCCGTGCCAGCAGGCCATCGCCGGCTGGCGGTTGACCGGCGTGCGGTAGTAGCCACGGGCCTCGATGTCCCGCTCGGCCAGGCCGGCGGCGAGGGCGTCCGGCTCCGGAGTACGGATCACGTACAGGTGCCAGGCCGGAGTGGCGCCGGCGGTGGCCTGCGGAAGCCCGGCCGCCCCGTCCAGCGCCGCGGCGTAGCGCGCCCCCGCGGCGGTGCGGTGGGCCGCCCAGTCCGGGAGCTCGGGGAGCAGCACGCGCAGGACGGCGGCCTGGATCTCGTCGAGCCGGGAGTTGTAGGCGGCCTCCTCGTAGGTGACCTTGTCGCGTGAGCCGTGGAAGCGCAGCATCCGCACGCGCTCGGCCAGGCCCGAATCAGCGGTGGTGATGGCCCCGCCGTCGCCGAACGCCCCGAGGTTCTTGGAGGGGTAGAAGGAGTGGGTGGCGATCGTCCCGAGCGAGCCGGGGCGCCCGTCGGGGCCGGCCGAGCCCGAGGCCTGGGCGGTGTCCTCGACCACCGGCACGCCGAGCGCCTCGATCTCCCGCACCGGGGCGACGTTGCCGAAGAGGTGGACGGCGACCACCGCCCGGGTCTTCGGCGTCATCGCGGCACGCACGTGCTCGGCGGTGGATACGAAGCTCTCCGGGTCGATATCGCAGAAGACCGGCACCGCGCCGAGCGCGGGGATCGCCTCGGCGCTGGCGAAGTAGGTGAAGGAGGGCACGATTACCTCGTCGCCGGGCCCCACGCCCAGCGCGCGCAGGGCGATGGTGATCGCCTCGGTGCCGTTGGCCACGCCCACGGCGTGGGGCGAGCCCACCGCCGCGGCGAACTCGGCCTCGAAGGCCTCGACGTTGGGGCCAAGGATGAAGGCACCGCTGTCCACCACGCCGGCGATCGCCTCGTCGATCCGCGGCCGCAGCGGCTCGAGCGCGGTGCGCGAGTCGAACAGTGCGATCCCCATCAAGGGGCAACGGTACCCTCCCGACCGGTGCCGACCGTCTCGTTCCTAGTCCTGGCCGCAATCACCGACAAGCTGGCCGACTGGGCCACCACCGTCGTCGGCGACCTCGGCCTCCCGGGGATCTTCGTCCTGATGACCCTGGAGAGCGCCTGCATCCCTATCCCCTCCGAGCCGACGATGCTCTTCGCCGGCTTCAACGTCGACCAGGGGACCTACTCCTTCGCCGCCGCCGTCTCGGTCGCTGTGGCCGCCAACGTCGTCGGCTCGTGGATCGCCTACGGGGTCGGGCGGTTCGGCCGGTACGAGCTGATCCAGGAGCACGGCAAGTGGCTCCACATCACGCCGGCGCGGCTCGAGCAGGCCGAGCGCTGGTTCGAGAAGTACGGCGGGGCGGCGGTCTTCTTCTCCCGGATGCTGCCGATCGTGCGGACCTTCATCTCGCTGCCGGCCGGCGTGGCCAAGATGCCCTTCGGGCGCTTCACCCTCTACACGTTCCTGGGCTGCATTCCCTGGATGGCCGGCCTGGTCTTCCTCGGGATGACCGTGGACAGGAACTGGGAGAGGTGGCGCGACAAGCTCCACTACATCGATTACCTAGTCATCGCCGCGATCGTCATCGGCGCCGTCTGGCTCTTCATCCGCTGGCGGCGCAACCGCGGCAAGCCCGCCGATGCCCAGGCCGCCTGAGCGGCCGGGCATGATCACCACGCGGCAGGCGCTCGCGCTCGGCCTTCTGCACGGGCCCACCGAACTGCTGCCGGTCTCCTCCTCGGGCCATACGACGCTGGTCCCCTGGCTGCTGGGCTCCTCCTACCCCGAACATGACCCGGCCCTGCGCAAGAGCTTCGAGATCGCCCTTCACGCCGGAACGGCGGCGGGGCTGCTCTGGGCGCTGCGCCGCGAGGTCGGCGAGGCCTCCCGCGGGATCGACGCCCGCCGCCTGGCGCTGATCGCCGGTTCGTTCCTTCCCCCGGCGATCGTCGGCTACACGCTCGAGGGCCCGATCGAGGAGCGCCTGGGAACCCCGCGCTCGATCGCCCTGGGCCTGATCGCCGGGTCGGCGGTGATGGCCGCCGCCGACCTGCTCGGGCCGCAGCGCCGCGAGCGGGAAGAGGCCGGCGCGCTCGACGGGCTGCTGCTCGGGCTGGCCCAGGCCACCGCGCTCATCCCCGGCACCTCCCGCGGGGGCATGACGCTGGCCGCCATGCGCGCCCGCGGCTTCCGGCGGCCTGCGGCCAGCGCGCTCTCCCGACACGTGGCCCTGCCGGTGATCGCCGGAGCCGCGGCGCTGAAGGGCGTGCGCCTCGCCCAGCGAGGCCTGCCGCCGGGGAGCGCCGGGCCGCTCCTGCTCGGCGCCGCCGCCTCGGCGGCCTCGACCGTCCTCGCCGCGCGGCTGGTGCCGGTGGAGAGGGTCGGCTCACTGCTTCCCTACGCCGCCTACCGCTCGGCCCTGGGGGCGATCGCTCTGCGGCGTTTGGGAGGATCGGGGCGATGAGCGACGCCTACGCCGCCGCCGGGGTGGACACCGACCAGGCCGACCGCGGCGTGGCTTCCCTGGTCGGCGTCCTGGCCGGCATCGAGACCGGCTCGCCGTCGCGCTCGATCGTGCGCTCGGGCCACTACGCCAGCGTCCTGAAGCTCACCGACGAGCTCGCCCTGGCCTGCTCGACCGACGGCGTGGGCAGCAAGCTCGTGCTCGCCGAACAGGCCGACCGGCTGGAGACGGTGGGGATCGACTGCATCGCCATGAACGTCAACGACGTGGTCTGCGTCGGCGCCGAGCCGATAGCCATGCTCGACTACCTGGCCGTCGAGCAGGCCGACCCGGTCGCCCTGGCCCGGATCGCCGAGGGGCTGCGGGCCGGCGCCACCGACGCCGGCATCGAGATCCCGGGCGGCGAGCTCGCGGTGATCCCCGAGCTGATCCGCGGCCACCCCTCCCCCCACGGCTTCGACCTGTGCGGCTCGGCCTTCGGCCCGGTGCGCATCGACGACCTGATCCTCGGCGACCGGATCGAGGCCGGCGACGCCCTGGTCGGGATGCCCTCCAGCGGGGTCCACTCCAACGGCTACACGCTGGCCCGCCGGGTCCTGGTCGACGACGGCCCGGGCATGGACGCCGCGCCGGCCGAGCTCGGGGGAGCGACGATCGCCGACGCGCTGCTCGAACCGACGGTGATCTACGTGCGCGCAGTCATGGAGCTGATCCGGTCCGGCGTGGACGTCCGCGGCCTGGCCCACATAACCGGCGGCGGGCTGACCAACCTCACCCGGCTCACCCCCGGGCGGCTCGGCTACGAGGTCGACCGGCCGCTGCCGGTGCCGGCGGTGTTCGGCCTGATCGAGAAGCTCGGCAACGTGCCGCCCGAGGAGATGTGGGAGGTCTTCAACATGGGTTGCGGCTTCGTCGCCGTGGTGCCGCCGGCCGACCTGGACGAGACGGTGGCCGTCCTTTCGGCCCGCCACCCGGGCACCGCTCGGATCGGGACGGTCACCGACCGCCCCGACGAGACGACCGGACCCGGGGGAATCCGGGTCGGCGCCGTTCGGGACCGGTGAGCGCACCGCCCGGCACGGTTCTCGGAGCCCGCTACCGGATCGACCGTCCGATCGGGCGCGGCGGCATGTCGACCGTCTACCTGGCCTTCGACATGACGCTCGAGCGGCCGGTGGCCGTGAAGCTGATGCACCGCGAGGTCGCGCGCGACAGCGACCAGATCGAGCGGTTCCGGCGCGAGGCCCGCGCGATCGCCAAGCTCTCCTCCCCCTACGTGGTCGGCGTGATCGACGCCGACGAGCAGGACAGCACCCCGTACATCGTCCTGGAGTACGTCGAGGGCTCGACGCTCAAGGAGCAGATCCGCAGCCGCGGGCAGCTGCCGGTTGACGAAGCGGCCGCCTACGCGATCGAGATCGCCCGCGGGCTGCAGGCCGCCCACGAGGCGCACATCGTCCACCGCGACGTCAAGCCCCAGAACGTGCTCCTCGACGAGGACGGCGGCGCCCGGGTCACCGACTTCGGGATCGCGCGCTCGCTGATCGACGAAGGGCTCACCGCCGACGGGCGCGTCCTGGGCACCACCGACTACGTCAGCCCCGAGCAGGCCCTGGGCCACGCGGTCACCCCGCAGTCCGACCTCTACTCGCTCGGGATCGTCCTCTACGAGATGCTGACCGGCGACGTCCCCTTCCACGGCGAGAACCAGGTGGCAATAGCGATGTGCCACGTCCGCGACGAGCTGCCCGACGTGATGGAAAAGCGGCCGGGCATGTCGACCACGCTCGCCTCGGTGGTCGACCACGCCACCGCCAAGGACCTGGACGTTCGCTACCCCGACGCCGGGACGATGATCGCCGACCTCGAGGAGGCGCTGGCGGTGGAGACCTCGCGGTCGGGCCAGATCACCGGCGAGGTGACGGCCGTCTTCGAGACCCTTCCCTCCGGCACCCGGGAGCGCGTGGAGCCCAAGATCCGCCACCCGCGCCGCTGGATCGGGGCGCTTGCCGCTCTCGTCGTGGCCGGCGCGGTGATCGCCGGGGTGGTGTTGGCGCTCGGCCAGCGAGGAACGGGGACCAAGGACGCCCGCAACCAGGGCGGGCTGCGGGCCGTCTCGCTGAGCCAGGGCGCGGTCACCGCCTACGACCCGGCCGGGGACAGCGCCGAGCACGACGAGGAGACGCCCTTCGCCGTCGATCGTGACCCGTCGACCACCTGGTCCACCGAGAGCTACCTGAACGGGAACCTGGCCAAGCCGGGGGTCGGGCTGGTGGTCGACGCCAACCCGGCCCTGAAGGCGCGGGAGATGGACATCGTCACCCCGACTCCCGGCTGGCGCGGGCGGGTCCTCGGAGCGACCGGGGCCGAGCCGCCGGCCAGCGCCGACGCGGCGGGCTGGAAGGAGATCGGGCAGGTTCCCTCGGCCACCAGCCGCACCCGGGTGAGGCTGGACACCGGCGGCCAGGCGCTGCGCTGGTACCTGCTCTGGATCGAGGGATTCGCCCCCGGGCAGGAGTCGGTGAAGGTCAGCGAGGTCTACCTCTACCGCTGATCAGAAGAGGTGGCGCTGGCGCTTGGCCTGGTCTTCGACGGCGATGGCCACCAGCCGGTCGACGAGCGCGGGGTAGGCCAGTCCGCTGGCCTCCCAGAGGGCCGCGTAGACGCTGGTCGGCGTGAAGCCGGGAATCGTGTTGACCTCGTTGACCAGCACCTCGTCGCCCTCGACGAAGAAGTCGACCCGGGCCAGCCCGCTGCATCCCACTCCAGTGAAGGCGGCGCAGGCCTCCTCGCGCAGCCTCGCGGCGGCCGCGTCGGAGATCCGCGCCGGAACGACGAGCTCCATGCCGCCCTCGCTGTACTTGGCGGCGTAGTCGTACCAGCCGCCCGGCGACTGGCTTGCCTTGACCACGATCTCGCCGGCGACCGAGACCTCCGGCGCGTGCGTGGGCCCGAGGACGGCGACCTCGACCTCCAGGCCCGGCGAGGCGGCCTCGACGATCACCCTCGGGTCGTGGGCGAAGGCGGCATCGAGGGCCGGGTCCAGCTCGTCGGGGCCGGCAGCGCGCACGATCCCCACCGAGGAGCCCAGGCGGGCCGGCTTGACGAAGACCGGATAGCCGAGGGCGCCGACCTGCTCGATCGCCCGGGCGCGGCGGTCGGGCGGCTCGTCCTCCACCAGCCCGACCCAGTCGACCTGAGGGAGCCCGGCGCCGGCGGCGGCCTGCTTGAAGCGGATCTTGTCCACGCAGATCGCCGAGGCGGCGACGCCGGAGCCGACGTAGGGAACGTCGAGGAGCTCGAGCAGCCCCTGGACGGTGCCGTCCTCGCCGTAGGGCCCGTGGAGGACCGGGAAGACGACGTCGGCGCCGAGGAGGCCGCCGCCGGGAACCAGCTCGACCGGGGCGCCCTCGAGACTCCAGCCCCCGTCGCGGTCGAGGAGCACCTCGAGCACCTCGTGGCCGGCCTGCCGGAGCCCTTCGGCCACGGCGGCGCCGCTCACCAGCGAGATCTCGTGCTCGCTCGATCGTCCCCCGCTCAGTACGGCGACGCGCATCAGCCGCCCGGCGGCGGGACGTAGCGCCCGACGCTGATGGTCACCGTCGAGCCGGCGGGGGCCTTGCCGCCGGTCGGATTCTGGTCGACGACCGTTCCCTCGTCGGCCTCGTCGCTGACCGGGACCCGTTCGATGCTCACGCGGAAGCCGGCCCCCTGGATGCGATCGATCGCGGTCGCCTCATCGGTGCCCACCGTATTGGGCACGGTGGCGGTAGTGGCCTTCTTGGCGACCTCGATGGCCACCGTCGAGCCGCGGTCGGCCTCGGTGCCACCGGCCGGGCTCTGGCCGATGACCGTGCCGGGAGCGGCGTCGGTGCTCTCCTTCTGGGTGACGCTCACCCCGAAGCCGGCCCCGCGCAGGGTGGCCTGCGCATCCTCGCTGGACTGGCCGACCACCGACGGCACCTCGACCTTCTCCTTGCCGGTGGAGACGATCAGGGTGACCGTGGAGCCGAGCGGCGTCGGCGTGCCCTCCGGCGGGAGGGTCTCGACGGCGTCGCCCACCGGGACGCGGTCGTCCGGTTTCTTGCGCTCGCGCACGTTGAAGCCGGCGTTCTCCAGGCGGCGCTTGGCCTGCGAGGCGGTCAGGCCGCTGACCGAGGGCACGGGGAGGCTCTTGGGGCCGTCCGAGACGGTGATCGTCACCGTCGATCCCTTGCCGGCCCGGTCGCCGCCGGCCGGGTCCTGGGCGATGACCTGGCCCTTCGGGCTGTCGGACTGCTTTCGCACCGACTCGCTCTCGAAGCCGGCCTTCTTGAGGATCGTCTGGGCCTCGGCCTCCTGGCTTCCCACCACGGCGGGAACCGGCACCTGCGGCGCCCGGAGGATCAGCAGCAGGGCGATCACGGCGGCTGCGGCCACCACGCCGGCGGCCACGAAGATCCACCAGCGGCGCCCGGGCCCGTCGCTGCCGTCGCCCTCGCCGTCACCGTTTCCGGCGCCGCCGGCGGTGGCCGCGGCGAGGGTCGCCCCGGTCATCCCCGCCTGGGTCTGGTCGGGGGCGGAGAGGGCGCGCGGCGGCGGCGGGAGGGCCGGCGTGTCGGGGAAGATCCCCTGCTGGGCCGCGTCGAGCGCGGCGATGAAGGCGTCGGCGTCGGCGAACCGCCGGGCCGGGTCCTTCTCCAGGGCCTTGAGGATCACCGCCCCCAGGGCCGGCGGGATCGACGGATTCACCGAGAGCGGGTCGGGAGGCGCCTCGCCGACCTGCTTCATGGCGATGGCCACCGCGCTCTCGCCGTCGAACGGAAGCCGGCCTGTGGCCATCTCGTAGAGGACGACGCCGGTCGAGTAGAGGTCGGACTGCGGGCCCACCTCGTGGCCCTGGGCCTGCTCGGGCGACAGGTACTGGGCCGTGCCCATGATCGAGCCGGTCTGGGTCATGTCCGAGGCACCGGCGCGGGCGATCCCGAAGTCGGTGACGGTGGCCAGGCCGTCGTCGTCGACGATCACGTTGTGGGGCTTGATGTCGCGGTGGACCACCCCGCGGCGGTGGGCGAAGCGCTCGGCGCGCAGGATCTGGGAGGCCAGGTCGGCGGCCAGCGCCGGGTCGAGCGGGCCGTAGTCGTTGATGATCTGCTTGAGCGAGCGGCCCTGGAGGTACTCCATGGCGATGTAGTAGGTGCCGTCCCACTCGCCGCGGTCGTAGACCGAGACGATGTGCTGGTGCTGAAGGCCGGCGGCGTTGGAGGCCTCGCGGCGGAATCGCTCGACGAACTCCGGGTCCTGGGCGAACCGGCGGTGGAGGATCTTGACGGCGACCTGGCGGTCGAGCTGGAGGTCGCTGGCCAGGTAGACGTCGGCCATCCCGCCGGAGCCGATGCGCTGGCCGATCCGGTAGCGGCCGTCGATCACCGTCTCGGGGCCCAGGTCGCGGGTCATTGCAGGAGCGCCTCCATGACCGCCTTGGCGATCGGCGCGGCGTCGGTGCCGCCGAAGCCTCCGACCGTCTTCTCGATCGTCACCGCCACGGCGACCTTCGGGTTGTCGGCGGGGGCGAAGCCGATGAACCACGGCTGGGTGATGTTCTGCTCGACGTTGCGCTCGGCGGTGCCGGTCTTGCCGGCCACGTCGATGCCCTCCAGGGCGGCCGCGGTGCCGGTTCCCTCCTGGACGACCCGGGTCATCATCGCCGTCAGCTCCGCCGCGCTCGAGGAGGACATGACACGCGAGTAGGTGCGCGGCTGGATGTCGAGTGCGGTGCGGCCCTCGGGGTCGATCGTGCGCGTGCCGATCAGCGGGTGCATCAGCACGCCGCGGTTGGCCACCGCCGAGGCGACCATGGCCATCTGGAGCGGCGTGGCCAGGAGCTTGTCCTGGCCGATCGCCGTGCGGCCGATATCGACGCAGTCGTTGGTCACCTTGACGATTTCGCGGCGCCCGCCGCTGGTGCAGTAGTCGCCGCTGGCCAGGCGCTCGTTGGCCGGAAGGTCAACCGGCACCTTGCGGCCGAAGCCAAGCCGCTCCATGTAGCGCTGCATCGTCCGCTTGCCCAGCTTCTCCCCGACCTGGGCCCACCAGGTGTTGACCGACTGGGTGAGCGCGGTCGTCATGTCGATCTCGCCGTAGTCCTCGCTGCCGGCGTTGTTGAGCGGCACGCCCGAGATGGGAATGCCGTTCTTGCCGCTGAGGACCGAGTCGGGCTGGAAGCGCCCGCTGTCCAGCGCGGCGATCGCGGTGACCGCCTTGAAGGTGGAGCCCGGCGGGTAGAGGCCAGCGGTCGTCCGGTTGAGCAGCGGGGCCCCCGGCGCCTGGTTGAGCGCGCTGGTCGCCTTGGCGCTGCGCAGCGTGTTGGGGTTGTAGTCGGGGATCGAGGTCATCACCTGCACCCTCCCGGTCCGCGGCTCCAGGGCGACCACGGCACCGGCACGGCCGGCGAGCTGGTCGATGGCGACCTGCTGGGCGTCCGGCTCGAGGGCCGTGCGCAGCGTGTTGCCCTGCTCCCGCTTGCCCTGGAGCTTGCGCAGCGTGTTCTCGATGCCCTGGGTGCGGCCGGTGAGCTGGCCGTTGTAGAAGCGCTCGAGCCCCGCGGTGCCCGGGTTGAGGTACGAGTAGCCGACCGCCTGGGCGAAGAGGCCGTCGAGCGGGTAGGTGCGGCTGTAGGTGTCATCCCGGCGGCGCAGCGAGCGGGCCAGGAGCACACCGTTGCCGGCGTAGATCGAACCCCGCTTGATCTTCTGCTGGGCCAGGAGGGCGCGCTTGTTCTGGGGGTTGTCCTCCAGCGAGTTGCGGTCCAGGACCGTCCAGCGCAGGGTGAAGAAGGCGAGCAGGCCGAAGAGGACCAGCGTGACGGCGAATACGCGGATGATCGGCCCATTCATCGGCGCGCCTCCCGCCGCGCGCGATCGGATACCAGCAGCAGGAGGGCGACGATCACGAAGTTGGCGACGATCGACGACCCGCCGTAGGAGACGAACGGGAGCGTGACGCCGGTGAGGGGGATCACCTTGGTCACGCCGCCGACGATCACGAACACCTGGAGGGCGATCACCGTGGTCA
>CAIKSH010000152.1 GCA_903830015.1 uncultured Solirubrobacterales bacterium
CCCGGGTGAATTCCGCGCGGGCGGCCGGCAACGCTGATAGAAGGGACTGGTGACCGCGCCCCTCTACCACCTCGGCCGGTTCTGCGCGCGCTTTCGCTGGGTGGTAATCGCGCTCTGGCTGGCCGCGGTGATCGGGCTGGGGGCCTGGGCCGGCGCGGCCGGCTCGCAGGAGGCCGACTCGCTCTCGCTTCCGGGCACCGGCAGCCAGAAGGCGACCGACGTCCTTAACGAGCGCTTCCCCTCGCAGAGCAACGGCTCGAGCCCGATAGTCGTCCACGCCGCCGGGGACAAGAGCCTGACGACGCCGGCCAGCCAGGAGGCGATCTCCCAGGCGGTGGCCGACGGCAAGGCCGACCCCGAGGTCTCCTCGGTGGCCGGCCCGACCGACACGGCGGGCGGCGGGGCCATCAGCAAGGACGGCAAGACGGCGATCATCGCCGTAACCCTCAAGCAGACGATCACCAACTACACCGCCGAGGAGGCCCAGCGGGTGATCGACCGGGTCGAGGCTCCGCTGGAGAAGGCCGGCCTGGAGGCCGCCGCCGGGGGCCAGCTCGGCCAGAAGGCCACCCCGCCGGCCACCGACAAGAGCGAGGCGATCGGGATCGTCGCCGCGCTGATCATCCTGCTGCTCACCTTCGGCTCGGCGGTCTCGATGCTGCTGCCGATCCTCACCGCGATCCTCGGTGTCGGCTCGGCGGTCAGCATCATCACCCTCCTCTCCCACGTGACCAGCGTGCCGACCGCCGTGCCGGCCCTGGCCTCGATGATCGGGCTCGGCGTGGGCATCGACTACTCGCTCTTCGTCCTCTCCCGCCACCGCGAGCAGCTCGAGGGGGGAATGGAGATACGCGAGTCGATCGCCCGCTCGGTAGCCACCTCCGGCGCCGCCGTCCTGTTCGCCGGCAGCACCGTGGTGATCGCGCTCTGTTCCCTGGCCATCGCCGGGATTCCCATCGTCGCCTCGATGGGCTACCTGTCGTCGATCGCCGTGGTGGTGGCGATCCTCGCCGCCACCACCCTGCTGCCGGCGATCCTCGCCGTCCTGGGCCCGCGGGTCGACGCGCTGCGACTTCCGTGGCTGCACGGCCGCACCAACAAGGCGGTCGACCACGACAACTCCGGCTGGGCCCGCTGGGCCCGCGGGATCGCCCGCCACCCGTGGCCGCCGATGCTCGCCGCCGTGGCGATCCTGCTGGTGATCGCCATCCCCATGTTCTCGCTCGAGCTCGGCCAGCCGGACACGGCCGCCGGCCCCCCGGACGCCGAGACCACTCGCGCCTACAACCTGGTGGCCAGCGGCTTCGGGGAGGGGGTGAACGGGCCGGTAATCGTGGCCGCCGAGCTTCCCGGCAAGAGCACCGACCAGGCCGACCTGCAGAAACTTGTCAAGGAGATCAGCCAGGACCCGGACGTCGCCTCGGTGGCCCCGCCGGTGGTCAACTCCGACAAGACCGCCGCGACGATCTCGGTGGTGCCCAAGTCGGCCCCTCCGGCCGACGCGACGGTGGCCCTGGTCGACCGGCTCCGTAACGAGGAGATACCCAGCGCGCTGAAGGGCTCGGACATCAACGCCTACGTCGGCGGCGCGACCGCCGCCTACATCGACATCGCCGACGAGATCCAGAACAAGCTGCCCCAGTCGATCCTGATCGTGGTCGGGCTCAGCTTCATCCTCCTGCTGATCGCCTTCCGCTCGGTGCTGGTGCCGGTACAGGCCGCGGCGATGAACCTGCTCGGCGTGGCCGCCTCCTACGGAATGCTCGTCGCCGTCTTCCAGTGGGGCTGGGGCACCGAGCTGATCGGGCTCAGCGGCGACGTCCCGATCGTCTCGTTCGTGCCGCTGATGATGTTCGCGATCCTCTTCGGCCTGTCCATGGATTACGAGGTCTTCCTGGTAACCCACATCCAGGAGGAGTACCAGGAGGGCGCCGACAACGAGACGGCCGTGGTGCGCGGCCTCTCGCGCAGCGCCAGGGTTATTACCTCGGCGGCGCTGATCATGGTCTCGGTCTTCGCCGCCTTCGTCCTGTCCACCGACCCGACCACCAAACAGTTCGGGCTCGGGCTCGCCTTCGCGGTGGCGATCGACGCGACGATCATCCGCTGCGTGCTCGTACCCGCGCTGATGGTGATCGTCGGCAAGGCCAACTGGTGGCTGCCGAAGTGGCTGGCCCGGATCCTGCCCAAGGACAGCATCGAGGGCACCGATTACTTCCGGCGCCTGGACGCCAAGGGCTCGGGCGGTAAGTGAAATTTGTGCGTATTAGCGCGATGCGTATTAGTGCGTGCACGTTTCGCTTACGGCATTAACTGTCAATTGTGACCTATGGCGTTTTCTGTCAGCTTCGGTTGCCCCGGACCAGCCCCCCACTCCCTTGGCTACCGAACCCAAAGCAACCGAGAGCTCTGCTCCGCCGGCCGGCGAGCGAGTGCGGGTTGCCCGCGAGGCGCGGGGACTGACCCAGGAGCAGCTCGCCGAAGCCGCCGGCGTCTCCAAGCAGACGATCTCCAACCTCGAGAATGGCCACCGGCTTCCGGCCCGCCGCACGGTCGAGCGCGTCGCCGCGGCGCTCGGCAGCGATCCGGGCGACCTGGGACTGCCCGAGCCGCAGCAGCCGGCTGAAGGTTCAGGCCCCGGCGGAGAGCCGGGGGCGCCGCCCGGCGACGATTCCGCCACGGGCCTCCTGAACGGCCGGATCTCGGCCAAGCTGAAGGCCCTGCGCCGTCGCGACAAGCTGACCCAGGAGGATGTCGCCCGCGGTATCGGCGTCTCGTGGCGCAACTACCAGCGCTGGGAGAAGGGCCGGGTCACGCCGCGGCCCGAGAGCGTCGCCGAGCTCGCCGCCTTCTTCGGCGTGAGCGAGCGTGAGATCTACGGCTACGACCCGGGCGCCGACGGCGATTCCGGGGACGGAGAAGTGGTCGAAGAGCTGCTCAACACCATCGCCCAGCTCGTGCCCCGCGTCGACCGCCTCACCCTGCGCGTCGCCGAGCTGGAAAAGCGCGCGCCGGGCGACCGGGCCGCCTAGCCGATCAGGGTCCAGGCCCAGGCGCCGATCGCCACGCCGGCGACCAGCGCGACTGCCTGGGAGAGGTGCGGAAAGTCCAGCCGTGACCGCGGCGGGGAGGAGCTGTCGCCCGAGCGCCCCCAGAAGATGAAGGGGGGCACCACGCCGATGGCGAGCATGATCAGCCCGGTGACGATCGCGGCCCAGCCGATCCCCCCCGGAGCGTTGGAGGCGCCGATGAAGAAGGCGATCGCCATCCCCACGAACAGCACCGGCCAGAGCCAGCCGATGGTCGAGGGCCAGGAGAGCGGCTTGGCCATCATGTAGAGGAACCCGACCAGGAACATGAGCGGGAAGCCAACCGAGAGGACCACCGCCGAGCCCTTCGGGCAGTGCTGGGCGATCACGTAAGGCCCACCCTCGGCGCAGTAGCCGCCGACATTGATCACGGCCAGCGCGGCCATGATCACCATGCCGCACAGCACCGAGAGGGCGAAGAGCGTTGCCAGCGTGAAGAACACCGCGGGCCCGGTCACCCGCGGCGGGATTACCCGAACCTCCGGCTCCGTGCCCATCGGCGTCCCCAGAGGTCGGCCTTCGGAAACCGCCCAGCCCCTACGGCAGGGAGCTGATGGCGCCGGCGACGTCCCTTTCCGCCTTGCGGACCTGCAGGCCGAAGGCGATCATCACGATCCCGCGGACGATCAGCACGATCCCGACGATCACCGCGACGATGGTGAGGGTCAGGTCTGGCCACGCGAGGATCAGGATGCCGGCCGCGATGTCGATCAGGCAGACGAGGAGATTCCAGCCGCGGCCGTGGCTCTCCAGGGCGGCGTCGACGAAGCGGGCGATTCCCGCGACGATGAAGACGATCCCGAGGATCAGGACCAGGACGGTGAGGGTCTCGAACGGCTTCTTGACCAGCAGGAGGCCGGCGATGGCCGTGATCACGCCGATGACGGCGAGCACGCCGCGGCCCTCCCCCTTGCCGAAGATGGCGGTGAGGATCTCCACCACGGCCTGGATCAGCAGGAAGATTCCGAGGATTACCGTGACGGTCCCAAGCGTCGAGTCCTTGCCGACGAGGAAGAAGACGCCGACTCCGAGGGCGATCAGCCCCATTACGACCGGTACCCACCAGATCGAGGGGGGCTTGGCGTTGGTTTCGCTGACGGTGGCGTTCACGGGCACTCCTTGAGGAGATTGCTGGACCGTTGCCCCTTCTACGCCGACGCCCGGATTCCTGCCCGCCGGTAGCCTCCCGCGCCAATGGGAGCGGAGAAGGAACTCGAGGGAAAGGCTGCCCTGGTCACCGGGGGGGCCAGCGGGCTGGGGCTGGCGACGGCCCGGGCGCTCGCCACGGCGGGAGCGCAGGTGCTGATCGTGGATCTCGACGAGGAGGGCGGCCGCACGGCGGCCGAAGAGCTCGGCGGGTCCTTCTTCGCCGCCGACGTCTCCAGCCTGGAGGAGAACCTGGCGATGGTCGCCGAGGCCGAGAGGCTCTTCGGGCGGCTCGACCTCGTCTACCTGAACGCCGGCGTCTCCTCGGGCTTCGGCCTCGACGAGAGCTTCGACCCCGAGCAGTACCGCAAGGTGATGGGCGTCAACCTGGACGGCGTGGTCTTCGGCACCCACGCGGCTCTGCCGGCCCTGGAGCGCAGCGGCGGAGGCGCCATCGTCGCCACCGCCTCGCTGGCCGGCCTGACCGCCGTGCCCTTCGACCCCGTCTACGCCGCCAACAAGCACGCGGTAGTCGGCCTGGCCCGTTCGCTGGGCCCGGGGCTGGCCGAGCGCGGCATCCGCTTCAACGCGGTATGCCCAGGCTTTGCCGAGTCGAAGATCATCGAACCGATCCGCGAGGGCATCGAGCAGTCGGGCACGCCGATCATCCCCGCCGAGGAGGTGGGCGCCGCGGTAATGGAGCTCTTCACCGGCGGGATGACCGGCGAGTGCTGGTTCGTCCAGGCTGGCCGGCCGGCGGCGAACTTCGCGTTCCGCGGGGTCCCCGGTCCGAGGGCCTGAACCGGGCCGTCCGGCTTACTGGCGCCCGCGCAGCCGGTTATTGCGCAGGATCGTCTCGACGACCGCGCTCGGGTCGACCTTGCGCCGGCCGGCGGCCACCGCCGTCATGTCCAGGCCCTCCGGGGGAGTGAACAGGCACATGGTCCGTCGCGGGGCCATCTGCAGGGTCAGCAGGTACTCGCGGATCGGATCGTCGACACAGTCGGAACCGGTCTCGAGGAAGTTGACGTGGTTGCCGGTCCTCTGGGTGACCTCGAAGGCGCTCGGGAACGCGCGGGCCATAGCCCGGCCCCAGACCAGCGGCGTCGCGGCGTCGGCGGTCGAGTCGGAGATCGCCAGCTTCAGGTTCCTGACCCGGGCCAGCGACGCCCTCGAGGCGATCTTCGGGACCGGGTCGGGCCGGAAGGTGTAGCCCACGCAGTCGGGCGCCAGGCCTGAGGCGGCGAGACCACCGAAGACCGGGGCCTGGGAGACGACATTGCGAATGATCCGGGCGCGCCCGCGGCGGGACGGCCGGTCGGAGTAGTCGGCGCAGTTGATCGCCGAGTTGGCTCCGCCGTCGGGAGTCAGGCCGCCGGGGCCCTCCGCTTCGGCCTCGCCGGCAAGCTCGCGCAGCGCGGCGCGGGCCTCGTCCCCTCCGGGCCCGACGATCCGCGCCAGTGAGACAACCTTGGCAAGCTGGATAATCTGCGGCCAATTCGACTGCTGAAGCAGGAGCTGGCTGGAAACGATCCCCAGCCAGTCGTACCCGCCCAGCGCCTGCCGCTTACCGGCTGTGCCGATGTCGAGCTGTGAAGTGAAGAGGCTGTTCCGGGTGGAGATGACCGCCGCGTAGGTGGCGGGGCTGACCGAGCGGAGGAACTGCAGGGCCTCGTCGTTGCTCTTGGAGCGCACGTCGGCGAAATTGGCCCAGCTGCCGTCCGGCGTGACCGGGCCGTCGAGGAGGATCGCCCTCACGCGCTGCGGGTAGCGGTACGCGTAGACGTAGCCGATCCGTGAGCCGTAGCTCATCCCCCAGTAGGTCAGCTTGGAATCTCCGACCGCGGCGCGCATCGCGTCGAGGTCGCGCACCACGTTGTTGGTACCCACGTGGGCGATGAAGTCGGCGCTCTTCTTCTGGCAGGCCCGGCGCGCCCTGGCTGTGTAGGGGGTGGCCTCCTGCGAGAACTGGACCCAGTTGATGTTGGGGTTGTTCGTCGGAGCGACGGCGGCTTCGTCGCAGTCGAAGGCTGGCCTGGTCTCCCCGATCCCGCGCGGATCGAAGCCGACCAGGTCGAAGGACGCCCTCAGCGAGGCCGACGCGGCCGGCACCGACCAGACGCCCCGGCCCGAAGCTCCCGGGCCGCCGGGGTTGGCAAAGAGCGTGCCGATCTTCGTGCCCGAAGCCGGGAGCTTCTGGAGGGCGAGCGTAAACTTCTTGCCGTTCGGCCGGCTGTAGTCGTAGGGAACCTCGAAGGTTCCGCACTGGAGTCCGGGGTACCGCTCGGCCAGCTCGGGAGCCGGGTAGGCCTCCACCGGACAGTCCGACCAGCTGATCTGCGTGGCCTGGGCGCCGGCCGAGGTGGCGGGGCCAAACGCGGCGGCCACGAGGGCGACGGGGATGAGCGCGAGGAGACGGGCGGGCTTGGGCATCAGGGGACCCTACGTCATTGGCGCCGGCTGCGCTCCACCCGCGTCCAGCGGCCCCCTCAAGAGCCCTCCACCGGACTCGAACCGGTGACCCCTTCCTTACCATGGAAGTGCTCTACCAACTGAGCTAGGAGGGCGGGCGCAGGCGAGCATAGCCGGCGCGCGAGGCGGCAGAGGGGCCCCCGCCGGTTCCGCCGGAGCCCTCATCACAATTGCCGCGTGGCCCTTCGCAGCGTCTCCGAAGCCGAGTCACTCCTCGCCCTCGTGCTCAAGCCCGGGAGCCTGGACGGCCTCTACCAGGACCTCGACTCGCTCCTGGCCTCCACGGGGGACGGGGAGCCCCTCGACGGCGCTGAAGCCCAGGACGACGAGGAGGGCTAGTGCTGGCAGCCGGTCAGGGCCGGTGCCATCTCTTCGAGCTCTTCGTCGCTGAAGACCCGGGAGCGGATCAGGAAGCGCACCCCCTCAGGCGCCTCGACCGAGAAGCCTGAGCCCCGCCCGGGCACCACGTCGACCGTCAGGTGGGTGTGGGCCCAGACCTCGTACTGGTCGGGCCCCATGTAGAAGGGCTGCCCGGCCACCTCGCCGAGGTAGACCTCGCGCGAGCCGACCTGGAAGTCGTCCCGCGGGTAACACATCGGGCTGGAGCCGTCGCAGCAGCCGCCCGACTGGTGGAACAGGAGCGGCCCGTGGCGCTCGGCGAGGCGCCCGACCAGCTCCGCGGCCTGCGGGGTGATCGTGACGCGCTCGCCGTCTGCGGCCATCGGCCTAGAAGAACCCGAGCTTGTTCTCGTCGTAGGAGACGAGCAGGTTCTTGGTCTGCTGGTAGTGGTTGAGCATCATCGAGTGGTTCTCCCGCCCGATGCCCGAACCCTTGTAACCGCCGAAGGCGGCGTGGGCCGGGTAGTCGTGGTAGCAGTTGGTCCACACCCGGCCGGCGTGGATGGCGCGCCCGGCCCGGTAGGCGGTGTTCAGGTCCCGCGTCCAGACTCCGGCGCCCAGGCCGTAGAGCGTGTCGTTGGCGATCTCGATCGCATCGTCGAAGTCGCTGAACGTCGTAACCGAGACCACCGGCCCGAAGATCTCCTCCTGGAAGATCCTCATGTCGTTGGTGCCCTTGAAGACGGTCGGCTCGACGTAGTAGCCGCCCTCGCGACCCTTGACCTCGCGGGCGTTGCCGCCCATCAGGATCTCGGCTCCCTCGGACTTGCCGATGTCGATGTAGGACATGATCTTCTCGAACTGGTCGTTGGAGGCCTGCGCCCCGACCATCGTCGCCGGGTCGAGCGGGTCGCCGAGGTTGATTGCCTCCACGCGCTCGAGCGCCCTCTCCATGAACGCGTCGTAGATCGAGTCCTGGATCAGCGCCCGGCTCGGGCAGGTGCAGACCTCGCCCTGGTTGAGGGCGAAGAGGACGAAACCCTCCAGCGCCTTGTCGAAGTAGGCGTCGTCGGCCTCCATCACGTCGGCGAAGAAGATGTTCGGGCTCTTGCCTCCGAGCTCGAGCGTCACCGGGATGATGCTCTCCGAGGCGTACTGCATGATCAGCCGCCCCGTGGTGGTCTCGCCGGTAAAGGCGATCTTGGCGACCCGGTCGCTGGAGGCGAGCGGCTTGCCGGCCTCGACCCCGAAGCCGTTGACCACGTTCAGCACGCCGGGCGGAAGCAGGTCGCCGACCAGCTCGACGAACTTCAGGATCGACCACGGCGTCTGCTCGGCCGGCTTGAGGACGACGCAGTTGCCGGCAGCCAGCGCCGGGGCGAGCTTCCAGGTGGCCATCAGCAGCGGGAAGTTCCACGGGATGATCTGTCCGACCACGCCGAGCGGCTCGTGGAAGTGGTAGGCCACCGAGTCGTTGCTGAGCTGGGACATCGTCCCCTCCTGCGCGCGGATCGCTCCCGCGAAGTAGCGGAAGTGGTCGATCGCCAGCGGCAGGTCGGCGGCCGTCGTCTCACGGATCGGCTTGCCGTTCTCCCAGGTCTCGGCGACGGCGAGCGCGTCGAGGTTCTCCTCCATGCGGTCGGCGATCTTGAGCAGGATGTTCGAGCGTTCGGTGACGCTGGTCGCGCCCCACTCGTCCTTGGCCGCGTGCGCGGCGTCCAGCGCAAGCTCGATGTCCTGCTCGTTGGAGCGGGCGATCTCGCAGAACGCCTTTCCGTCGACCGGCGAGATGTTCTCGAAGTATTCGCCGCTGCTCGGGGCGACCCACTCGCCACCGATGTAGTTGTCGTAACGCTCCTTCAGTCCGCCGAGAACCTTGATCTCGGCTACCAGTTCCTCAAGCATCAAAATCTCCCTCTCTCCGGTTCCCCGAATTACGGTCAATGCGACCTTCTCCGATGTCGCCACGGATTGCAACCCGCAATTTGCGCACTTACCCCCAGTGCGCGAGCTGCCGCGAAATGGGGCGCCGCGGCGGGCTCAGGCGGTCTCGAGGACGACCTTGCCGGTGGCGCCGCGGCCGTCGATCAGCTTCAGCGCTTCGGCCGCCTGGTCCATCGAAAAGCGGGCTCCGACGATCGGGCGCACGAAGCCGCCGTCGATCAGTTCGGCGAGCGCCGCGCCGGTCTCGGCCACGTAGCCGGGGTTGCTGAGCGCCCATTCGCCCCAGCCGGCCCCGACCACCGAGGTGTTCTTCAGCAGCAAGCGGTTGACCTTCACCTCGGGGATCGAGCCGCCGGTGAACCCCACCACGACCACGCGGCCGGCCCGGTTGAGCGAGCGCAGGCTGTCGGTGAAGCGGTCGCCGCCGACCGGGTCGAGGACCAGGTCGGCCCCGCCGAGCTCGAGCACGGCGTCCTTCCAGTCGCCGTCGGATCGCACGACCTCGTCGGCGCCCGCCTCGCGGGCCACCTTCTCCTTCTCGTCGCTGGAGACCACGGCGATCGTCCTCGCGCCAACGCCCTTCGCCACCTGGATCGAAGCCGTTCCGACCCCGCCGGCGGCGCCGTGGACGAGCACCGTCTCCCCCGCCTCCAGCTTGCCGCGCGTGACCAGCGAGAACCAGGCGGTGTGGTAGTTGAGGATCACCGACGCGCCCTGGGCGAAGTCAAGCTCGTCGGAGAGCGGGAAGGTGAAGTGAACCGGCGCCACCGCCTTCTCGGCAAAGCCGCCGAGCATGCAGAAGGCCATCACCCGCTGGCCGGGCTCGAACCCGGAGCTGGCCTGCGCGACGGTGCCGGCGACCTCGCTGCCCGGAACAAAGGGCAGCTCGGGCTTCACCTGGTACTCGCCGCGGGTCTGGAGGACCTCCGGAAAGGAGACGCCGATCGCCTCCACGTCGATCAGGACGCCCTCGCCGGGCGTCATCAGCGCACCGGCCTCCAGCGTGGGGTCGGGCAGCTCGACCTCGGACAGGGCGCCATCGGGCCCGCTCAGCTCGGTGATCTGGATCGCTCGCATGGCGGGCGACGCTACCAGCCACCGGCGGCCGGATAGCCTGCCGCCGTGGCCGCCGAACCCGACCTCAACCCGCAGCTGGCCCGTTCACGCTTCTGCCCGGCCTGCGGCGCCGAGGCGCAGGTCGACCATCCTCGCTCGCTGAGCTGCGAGGCCTGCGGCTTCATCGCCTACTCCAACCCCAAGCCGGTGGCCTGCGTGATCCCGCTGGAGCAGGACGGCTCGGTCTGGCTGCTGCGCCGCGGCTTCGACCCGGGCGCCGGGCTGTGGACCTTCCCCGGGGGCTTCGTCGACCTCGGCGAGTCGGCCGAGCAGGCCGCGCGCCGCGAGGTGATGGAGGAGCTCGAGGTCGAAGTGGAGCTCGGCCCGCTCCACGGCGTCTACTCCCGCCCGGACGACCGGATCCTGCTCGTCGTCTACACCGGCCGCCTGCTCGGCGAGCCCTCGCTCACCGACGAGGCGGTCGAAGTGCAGGCCTTCGCACCGGCCGAGATCCCGTGGGACGAGATGGCCTTCTGGTCGACCGAGGTCGCGCTGCGTGACCTCGGCGTGGAGCGCGGGTAGCCTTCGCCCATGGCCGGGCGCGTCGAATCGATCCACCTCACCGCCGAGCATGGCGGCGAGCCGTTCGCCGTCGAAACCGCGGTCGCGGTGGCCGGCAAGGGCCTGGAGGGCGACCGCTACTTCCAGGACGAGCAGCCGCCCCTCAACCAGCTCACGCTGATCGAGTCCGAGGCGATCGACTCGGTGGCCGAGGCCGACCCGTCGCTCGCCCTGGCCCCCGGCGAGTCGCGGCGCCAGGTGACCACCTCGGGTGTCGACCTGAACGCCCTGGTCGGAAAGGAGTTCAGCGTCGGCGAGGTCCGCTGCCGCGGGGTGGAGCTCTGCGAGCCGTGCAGCCACCTCGAGAAGCACACCGGCCGCGCCGGAATCATGCGCGCGATGGTCCACCGGGCCGGGCTGAACGCCGAAATCCTCGCCGGCGGGACCATCTCCGTGGGCGACGAAGTGCAGCCCGCGCCGGCCTGAAGGCCCGCGAAGGGCTTCGTGCAGCGACCCGGCGCCCGCAGGAACCCGGTTCGCTAGCGTCAAAGGGGAGTAGTGATGGACCTCTCCGCGAAATCCGCCCGGGGCGTTGCGGCTGCCCTTGTTGCCGTAGCGCTGGCTGCGACGGCGTACGCTGCCCTGCCCGCCACGGCCGGCGCCGCCCCCCTGAAGAAGATCACCACCCTCACCGGGGTCAAGCTCACCGAGTACTACCCGGTGCCCGAGGTGTGGTTCGTCGGCCGCAAGGTCTCGGCGCCGGGCCTGTCGAGCAAGCACCGCGTCGACTGGCTCTACTCCGGGCGCGGCATCGTGATGGAGGGCGCGGGCATCGACCTGCAGGGACGCCCGGTCGAGATGGTGGACGGCTTCAACGTCGGCTGGCTGAGCGACTCAAAGACCAGCTACCTGTGGCGCGCCGAGGGCTACTGGAAGAACCGCCTGGGCAAATTCACCTTCCCCTACCAGGCCCCGATCAACGGGCGCTGGTGGTACAACGGCACCGG
>CAIKSH010000153.1 GCA_903830015.1 uncultured Solirubrobacterales bacterium
CCAGGCCATCGTCGGCAACATCGGCCACTTCGACAACGAGATCGACATCGCCGGCCTCACCGGGTTCGAGGGTGTCGAGCGGATCAACATCAAGCCGCAGGTCGACGAGTGGCGCTTCCCCGACGGTCACTCGGTGATCGTCCTCTCCGAGGGGCGCCTGCTGAACCTCGGCAACGCGACCGGCCACCCGTCGTTCGTGATGTCGGCCTCGTTCACCAACCAGGTGATCGCCCAGATCGAGCTCTTCACCAAGAACTCCGACTATGCGCGTGAGGTCTACGTCCTGCCCAAGAAGCTCGACGAGAAGGTCGCCCGGCTCCACCTCGACGCGCTCGGCGTGAAGCTGACCGAGCTGACCCCCGAGCAGGCCGCCTACATCGGCGTCCCGGTCGAGGGTCCGTACAAGCCGGACACCTACCGCTACTAGGAACCTGCCCTGACCGACCACGACGTTGCCGACCTGACCCTCGCGGCCTCCGGGCTCGCGAGGGTCGAGTGGGCGGCCGGGCAGATGCCGGTCCTGGCCCGCGTCGCGGAGCGCTTTGCCCGGGAGCGCCCGCTCGAGGGGCGCCGGGTTTCGGTCTGCCTGCACGTAACCGCCGAGACGGCCAACCTGGTGCGCGCCCTGGCGGCCGGCGGCGCCGAGGTGGCGCTCGCCTCGGCCAACCCGCTCTCCACCCAGGACGACGTGGCCGCGGCGCTCGTCGATGCCGACGGGGTCGCGGTGCACGCCGTCCACGGCGAGACCCTCGACCGCTATGCCGAGCACCTGGCGGCGCTGGTCGCCTTCGAACCCCAGCTGGCCATCGACGACGGCGCCGACCTGGTCTGCGCCCTCAACGAAGCCGTCGGCGCGGAAGGGGAGCTGCTCGGGGCCACCGAGGAGACGACAACCGGCCTGGTGCGCCTGCGCCGGCTGGAGGCCGAGGGCGAGCTGAAGGTGCCGGTGGTCGCGGCCAACGAGTCGCGGACCGAGCGGGCCTTCAACGACCGATACGGCACCGGCCAGTCGGCGCTCGACGGGATCGTCCGGGCCACCAACGTCCTGCTCTCCGGCGCCGTGGTCGTGGTCATCGGCTACGGCTGGACCGGCAAGGGGATCGCCCTGCGGGCCAAGGGCCAGGGGGCCAACGTGATCGTCTGCGAGGTCGACCCGATGCGCGCCCTCGAGGCCCGGATGGAGGGCTTCGAGGTTATGCCGGCCCTCGAGGCCGCCGCGCGCGGGGACATTTTCATTACCGTCACCGGCGGGCGCGCGGTGCTGGGCGCCGGCCATTTCGACGCCATGCGCGACGGCGCGATCATCGCCAACGCCGGCCACTTCGACGTCGAGGTCGACCTCGAGGCGCTGGAGGCCGCGGCGGGCTCACGGCGGGAGGTGCGCCCGCTGGTCGAGGAATTCACCGTCGACGGCCGGCGCATCAACCTGCTGGCCCACGGCCGGGTGGTCAACCTCGCCGCCGCCGACGGCCATCCGGCTGCCGTGATGGACCTCTCGTTCGCCGTCCAGGCGCTCGCCATCGAGCAGCTGGCCCGCGGCGAAGGGCCCGGCCCGGGCGTGCACCCGGTGCCCGAGGAGCTCGACCGTGAGGTGGCCCGCCTTAAGCTCGATTCGCTCGGCGTGGAGATCGACTCCCTCAGCGAGGAGCAGGCCGATTACCTGCGGGCCTGGCTGCCGGCTCCCCACGACGGCTGAGCTCGCCGTGGCTGTGAGACGATGGGTTCCGTGAGCCCGGGGGCGAGAGAGGCGGCGCTGGCCAAGCTGCGCGACGATGGCGCCGCCCCGGCGACCGTCGCGACCTTCGGCCGTGCGATGGAGCTGCTGGAGTCGGGCGAGACCGGGCTGATCGGCGAGGAGGAGATCGAGGCGGTCGAGACGGTCGAGGCCTACGAGGAGCTGGCGCCGGCCGGGCCCGCCGAGCGTGAGCTGCTCGACGCCACGGTGGTGATCAAGCTCAACGGCGGCCTGGGCACGAGCATGGGGATGAGCGGCCCCAAGTCGCTGCTGGAGGTAAAGGACGGGCTCAGCTTCCTGGAGATCACCGCCCTCCAGCTCTCCAGCCTGCGCGAGCGGGCCGGCGCCCCGCGACTGCCGCTCGTCCTGCTCGACAGCTTCCGCACCGCCGGGCCCTCTCTTGAGCTCCTGGGGCGCCTGGGGGGCCTCTCCGGCGAGCTTCCGCCCGACTTCCTGCAGGGCCGCGTGCCCAAGCTCCTGGACGACGGCACGCTGATGCCGGCCTCCTGGCCGGCCGATCCCGAGCTCGAGTGGTCGCCTCCCGGCCACGGGGATA
>CAIKSH010000154.1 GCA_903830015.1 uncultured Solirubrobacterales bacterium
GCTCGTGGGCGACCATCTCCTCGCGGGTGGACATGTCCACGCCGTAGTAACAGGGGTTGCGGATCGGCGGGGCCGAGATGCGCAGGTGCACCTCAAGCGCCCCGGCCTCCCGCAGCATCTGGATGATCTGGCGCATCGTGTTGCCGCGGACGATCGAGTCGTCGACCACCACGAGCTTGCGGCCGCCGACGATCTCCGGCAGCGGGTTGAACTTGAGGCGCAGGCCGTGCTTGCGCAGCTCCTGGCCGGGCTGGATGAAGGTCCGCGCCACGTAGCGGTTCTTGACGAAACCGTCGTCCTGGGGGAGGCCGCTGCCGCGCGCGTATCCGCGGGCCGCGGCGTTGCCCGAGTCGGGGATGGCGATCACCAGGTCGGCACCGGGTGCCGGAGCCTCACGGGCCAGTACCTCCCCCATCCGGCCGCGGGCGGCCTGGAGCGAGGTGCCGTTCATCTGCGAGTCCGGGCGGGCGAAGTAGATGTACTCGAAGACGCAGAACGCCTCGCGCTCGCCCTCGACCAGCATCCGGGTGCGGATGCCGTCCTCGCCGATCGAGACCAGCTCGCCGGGCTGGACGTCGCGCATGTACTCGGCGCCGATGATGTCCAGCGCGCAGGACTCGCTGGCCACGCAGTAGTGCTCGCCCAGGCGCCCGAGGACCAGCGGCCGGACGCCGGCCGGGTCCCGGAAGGCCAGGACGCGCTCGTTGGTCATCACGACGGTGGAGAAGGCGCCCTTGAGCCGCGGCACCACGGCGGCGACGGCGTCCTCGATCGAGTCGGCCGGCTCCTCGGCGATCAGCGCGGCGATGATCTCCGAGTCCGAGGTGGAGGTGAACTCGACCCCGTCGCCGCGCAGCTCGGCGTGGAGCTCCACGGCGTTGGTGAGGTTGCCGTTGTGGGCCAGGGCGATCTCGCGGCGGTGCTCGCCGTTGCCGCCGGTGCGATGGACCGGCTGCGAGTTCTCCCACTCGTTGGAGCCGGTGGTCGAGTAGCGCACGTGGCCGATCGCCAGCTCGCCGCCGAGGGCCCGCAGGTCGTGCTCCTTGAAGACCTGGCTGACCAGCCCCAGGGCGCGCTGGGTGATGATGAACGAGCCGCGGTCGGCGGCGGCGATGCCGGCCGACTCCTGGCCGCGGTGCTGGAGGGCGTAGAGGCCGAAGTAGGTGAGGCGAGAGACGTCGCTGCCGGGCGCGTATATGCCGAAGACCCCGCATTCCTCGCGGGGGCCGTCCCAGGTTTCGGGATGGTCGGTCGAAGCGGTTGAGGCCGGCAGCGCCAGAACTTCTCCAGCGTACCAGCGGGAAGCGTCGCCTCCGGCCGGTTGGCGGCCGGCTCTCACGGGAAGCACGCCGCCAGTCCGTCGTGGGCCGAGCGCAGCTCGTCGAGGCTCCACTCGAGCTCGTCGCCCCCGGCTTCGATCGTGAGGCTCTCGCCACCGACGTGGCCGATCACCTCGAGCGGAACCTGCCCGGCAAGCTCTTCGATCGCGCCCTGGTGGCCGGAGAGGATGAAGCCGCCGGGCGCCTCCCCGAAGAGCGCCTCGCCGGTGCCGGCGGCGAGCTTGACGCTGGCCCCGATCGAGCCGGCCAGGCAGCACTCGGCCAGCGCCACGGCCAGGCCGCCCTCGGCGATGTCGTGGGCCGAGCTGATCCGCCCTCCCCGCACCGCCTCGCGGACGGCCGCCTGGTTGGCGGCTACGGCAGCGATGTCGATCTCCGGCAGCCCGTCGGGGAGAGGTTCTCCGCGCAGCCGGGCCAGCTCGGAGGCCTCCAGGCGGGGCTCGAAGCGGCCGACCAGGGCGATCGCCTCGCCCTCCTCGGCAAAGCCCAGCCGGCCGCAGCGCGCGGCGTCGGGCAGCAGGCCGACCATGCCGATAACCGGGGTCGGGTAGATCGGCCCCGAGGGCGCCTCGTTGTACAGGGAGACGTTTCCGCCCACGATCGGCGCCTCCAGGGCCCGGCAGGCGTCGCCGATCCCCCGCACCGACTCGGTCAGCTGCCAGGCGACGTGGGGCTTTTCCGGGTTGCCGAAGTTGAGGTTGTTGGTCGTGCCCAGGGGCCGGGCGCCGACGCAGGCCAGGTTGGCCGCGCACTCCAGGACGGTGGCCACCGCGCCGCGGTAGGGGTCGGCGGCCACGCGGCGCCCGTTGCCGTCGATGCTCACGCCCAGGCCGGCCCCGGACGAGAGCACGAGGACGGCGGCGTCGGTCTCCTCCGGCCGGCGCACGGTGCGCGACTGGACGATCGAGTCGTACTGCTCGAAGAGCGGGCGGCGCGAGGAGAGGTTCGGGGCGCCCAGGAGCGCGAGGAGCTCCTCCCGGGGGCCGGCGCCGGCGTCCAGGGAGGCCTCGGGCGGCGGGTAAAGCGGCTCGGATGGAGCCTCGGGCGCTAGGTCGTAGAGGGGGCAGTCGTCGACCAGGGCCTGGACCGGCATGTCGCCGACCAGCTCGCCGCCGGCGAAGACCCGCATCCGCCGCGTGCCGGTCACCTCGCCGATCGCCGCGCTGGAGACCTCCCACTTCTCGCAGCACTCGGTCAC
>CAIKSH010000155.1 GCA_903830015.1 uncultured Solirubrobacterales bacterium
CGGACCTTACTCCTCGATGGGGCGCTGCGCGCCACCTAGCGACCGAGCTCGGCGGCGGCCTCGGTGAAGGCCCGGCGCCGCTCGCGCTCGGCCTCGCGGGCCGCTGCGTCCAGGGCCGGCTGGACCGGTTCGTCGACCCGGACGAGCGCGCCGATCTCTTCCACCGAGCCCAGCAGCCCGGAGCCCACGGCGGCCAGCGCGGCCACGCCGATGGCCGTCGAGTCGGCCTGGACCGGCTCCACCGGGCGCCCGATAGCGTCGGCCTGCAGCCGGGCGAGCAGGGGCTCGCGGGTCAGGCCGCCGTCGACCCGCAGTGCGCCTACCGGCTGGAAGGCCTCGATCGCCTCGACGATGTCGGCGACCCGCCACGCGATTCCCTCGAAGGCCGCCCGCGCGATCTGGCTGCGCGAGGACTGCCCGCTCAGCCCGGCGATGACCGCCCGGGCCTCCGGGCGCCACCACGGCGCGCCCAGGCCGGCCAGCGCGGGCAGGACCATCACTTCGCCGCTGTCCGGCGCCTCGCGCGCGAGGGCTCCGAGCTGCTCGGGATCGGCGGCCAGGCCGAGCTCCGAGCAGAGCCACTCGAGCATCGCCCCGGCCGAGAAGACGCCCCCGTCCAGGGCGAAGGTGTCCCGGCCGTCGATCCGCCAGGCCACGGTGGGCAGCAGGCCGCTCCCCGGGTCCGGAGGCTCGGGGCCGGTCACCGCCAGCACGAAGACGCCGGTTCCGTAGGTCGCCTTTACCGGCCCGGGGGCCACGCAGCCCGAACCGGCCAGCGCCGCCTGCTGATCGACGCATCGCGCCGTGAGTGCCACCGGCCCCGGCCAGGAGGGATGGCTCAGCTTTCCCAGCTCGCCGACCGTGTCCCCGACGGCGGGGAGCAGCTCCGCGGGCACGCCGAAGAGCTCGAGCAGCTCCCCGTTCCAGCCGGCGTCGCCCGGCGCGGCGAGAAGCGTTCGCGAGGCGGTCGAGGCGTCGGTGGCAAAGCCGGCGCCGAGGCGATCGCAGAGGAAGGAGTCGACGGTGCCGACCCGCAGGTCGCCTTCTTCGCGGGCCGCGGCCACGCTGGCGTCGTGGGCGAGCAGCCAGGCCACCTTGCCGGCCGAGAAGTAGGGGTCGCAGGGCAGGCCGGACGCCGCCGTGGCCCGGGCCCGGCCTTCCTCGCCGAGCTCGTCGAGGATCTCCCCGGCCCGCTTGTCCTGCCAGACGACGACCGGCGTCAGCGGCTCGCCGGTCGAGGCCCGCCAGGCCACGATCGATTCGCCTTCGTGGTCCAGGCCGCAGGAGCGGACCGGCCCGGGCGCCCCGGTGAGCAGCTCGGCGGCGGCGCCGGTGACCGCTTCCAGGACCTCCGCGGCGTCCTTCTCCACCCAGCCGGGCTGCGGGTGGCTGACCTTGGTCTCGCGACGCGTCTCGGCGACCGGCTTCAGCTGCTCGTCGACGAGCATCGCCTTGACCTGGGTGGTGCCCTGGTCGATGGCGAGGGTGAGCTGCCCGCTCACGGCGCCGCGGCCGCCATGTAGTCGGCGGTGCGCCGCCACCAGGGAGAGCGCGGGGGAGGGCCGGGAACCGCGCCGGCGGTCACGGGCTCCGGCTCGCCGAGCCCGATCCCCATCCCCGCCGCCAGTCCGGCGACGTACTCACCGATCCCCACCGAGGCGCTCAGCCCGGTCGAGCGAATGGCGGCGGCGGTGATCAGGCCGGGGGTCGAGGCCGGGCCGATCACGTAGTTGCAGTCCACGCCGGCCGGCCGCAGCCCGGCGTAGCGAAAGACGGCCGGCGCTCCGGCGAGCCCGGGGTGGCGGAGGGCCAGCCGCTCGCGGATGAACGCCTCGCCCTCGTCGCTGACGCTCCAGTCGGTGGGGTCCTCCTGGTCGACGGCGGTGGGGCCGGCGCCGACGCGGCCGTCCAGCGTGGGGAAGACCAGCACGCCCTTGGTCCTCTCGTCGGGCACCGGCAGGCTGATCTGCCCGACCGGCTCGTCCGGCTGCTCGAAGACGAGGAACTCGCCCTTGCGCGGCTTCACCACGGGACCGTCCCCGGTGAACTCGCCCCCGTGCAGGCCGGCGCAGTCGACGGCGACGTCGGCCTCGACCGTCCCGTCCGGGGTCTGCACCCGAACGCCGCCCTCGGTCGCCTCGACCCCCAGGGCGGGCGTGTCGAGGAGGATCCGGGCGCCGGGGCCGGCGGCGGCGGAGGCCCAGGCGTAGGTGCAGGCGACCGGGTCGGTCACGTGCTCGCCGGGAACCTCAAGCTCTCCGGCCGGCCCGCGGCGGACCTCGACGCCGTTGGCCCGGGCGTTGGCCTCGAGCGCGTCGACCGCGGCGAGCTCCTCGTCCCCGGCCGGGGTGAGCTTCGCCCCGCACTCGAGCACCGGCACGCCAAGCGCGTCGAGCAGCGGGCGCCGGAGGGCGGCCGAACGCAGGATCAGCTCGGTCTCCAGTTCGCCGGGCTTGCTGTCGAAGCCGGTGTGCAGGATCCCGGAGCTGGTGCCGCTGGCCTCCAGGGCGAGGGCCGGGTTGCGCTCCAGGAGCGTCACCTGCGCGCCTCGCCGAGCCAGCTCCATCGCCACCGCGCAGCCGACGACTCCCCCGCCGATTACGACTGCGCTGGCTGACCCGGTGGCCATGAAGGCGACGACCGGAATCGAACCGGTGTAAACGGCTTTGCAGGCCGCTGCGTAACCACTCCGCCACGTCGCCGCGTGGTCGGGGGAGCGTAGCCGAGCCACCCCCCGCCGGGCCCGACGCGGCTTGGTAATCTGGCCTCTCCCAGGGCGATTAGCTCAGCTGGGAGAGCGCCGTCTCGACAAGGCGGAGGTCACTGGTTCGAGCCCAGTATCGCCCACTCAGAGCCCGCGAACATCGGGGTGGTTCCAGCCCAGTTTCGAGAATGGCGGACTGTGGAGGCTAGGAGAGTGTGCATGCTGTCGGACCTAGCGACCTTTCCCGACTGACTCGCCGTGCCCAAAGGCTCGAACTCGCCCGGCATCCTCAGCCCGTTGGATGCCGGCGTTCCCGGAAGCGAGTCACCCATGCCCCGGATCCTATGGAGAGCGGGTTCAGCCTTCGAGACGGAAGATGCCCTGAAGGCTGGAGATGACCGGCCGGCCACCCTCGCCAACGACGATGTCGGAGAAGGGATGGGGGCCCTCCGGGTTGGGGGCCTCGACCCGCTCCCAGTTGCTTCCGTTGAGCCTCCACACCCGCGCGGCCGGCTGGTCGCGGCGCCCGCCGACCGCCCACAGGTCTCCGGCCGAACTGCCGGCTATCTCGCCGACGATGAAGCGGGCGGGCGAGGCGTCTTCCCCGGTGGGGTCGGTGATCGGCGTATTCGACCAGCTCGCGCCCCCGTTTCGGCTGACGAGCATCCGCACGTCGCGCCCGGCACTGATACTGGCGGCCAGCGCGATCGTCCGCCCGTCGCGCGAGACCCAGAGCGCCTCGCCTCCGGGGCCGATCCGGCGGGCCGAACCCCGGTCCCGCGACAGGACGAAGGTCCCGGCGTAGCCGGTTACCACCGGTCTGGGACCGTCGGTGGAGACGCGATAGATGACGCAGGAGGAAGGACCCCTCACTGCGCGGAATCCTCCCGAGTCGGCGGCGCGGAAAAGTCGGCCCTGTCCCGCCCCGGCGAGGAAGCCGGAGCGGCCGAGGGGAGCCGTGCCGGCGGTGAAGCCGGTGACCGCCTGGGTCCTCGACGAGGAGCCGTCGAGGTTCAGGGTCGTCAGGCGGGAGGTGTCGCTCGACCGTCCGCCGCTCACGGCCACCGCCGCCATGCGTGTTCCGTCGGCGGAGAGCCTGACGTCGTAAAAGCCGAAGCCGTCACCGGGCTCGGCGATGCGACTGACGGACCCGTCGGTACCGAGCCGGTACAGGTGGCAGCCAACCGCCTGGCAGTCCTGTGAGGCGGTCGCCGCCCTCAGGCAGCTCTCGAAGAGGGCGTCATCGAGAAAGTCGGCCTCCGGGTCATCGCAGGCCACCGGGCGCTCATGGCCCGCGAAGACCAGCTCCCCGCCGGGACCGCGCTGGTCGATCGAGAAGGCAGCGTAGCCGGGGGCGACCCGCTCCCAGCTCGCCGCACCGGCCGGGGCTGCGGCGGCCAGGGCCACGACTGCGGTAGTAAGAGCTGTGCGCAACATCTGCCTCTCCTCGTTCGGGTTTCTCTTACCCGGCAAACCCGGCGGACCCCGCGAGGTTGCGCTCCCCGCGCCTGGAGTTTTCGCGTGCCGGCGGTGGATCGCAACTTCCCCGCCGTCGACGCCCGCCCGGGGCTCGAGTACCATCGGTCGGGTGAGCGGTCTGAGATCAAGGGCAGCTTTCGGCATTGCCGGTGCCCTCGCGCTTGCCGTGGTTGCGGTCATGTTCGGCCCAGCCGGCGAGCCCAAACTCGTGCCCGTCGAGGACTGAAATCTCCTGGTAAGCGACCCTTTTCTCCATACAACTAACGTAGGTTTTTCTGAGGGCCGCAGCGACACTTCTGCCGCTCTTTTCACCTCCCCTCGATGCCTAGTAGTTCCTGGTCTCTTTGGTTCGAGACCTGAGTGGCAACACTGGTTCGAGCCCAGTATCGCCCACTCGTTCGCCGCGCCTAGCCGGCGGCCGGCTCGAACTTCACGGCCTCGGCGCGCAGTTTCGCCGAGTAGCGGTGGGTCTCGCGCATCGCCAGCAGCAGCGCCGCCACCGGAATGACCCAGTTCCAGATCACGTTGTCGTAGCTGGAGGAGCCGAACTGGGTCAGCAGCTGGCAGCCGAGCTGGACCAGGAAGGCGGCGAACCAGAACAGGGAGATGTTCCGGCAGGCGCGCACGCCCCAGTCCCGGAAACCGGGGGTGTCCTTCTGCCAGGCGTCCTCGAACTTCGGGCTCAGCCGCGCGTACATCAGGGCGAATGGCCGCCCGACGAGGATTCCGCCGATCGTCATCACCAGCACCGCGCCGTCGGCCATGAGGTTGGCGTTCTCCATCAGCCAGCTGTGGGCGCCATCGTCGAGCAGGCCGGCGATCAGCATGCCGCCGAAGAGGATCAGTGCCGCCCAGTCCAGCTGGCCGGCCGGGATCCGGTTGACCATCCAGTTGCCGGCGATGATCAGCAGGGCGCTGGCCACCGCGCAGCCGATCGCCACATCGAACGAGTTCGGCGAGGAGAAGAGCGAAATGATGATGTACGGCGTGAAGCCGGTGATCGGCGAATTGAGAATCCGCCCCACGCCCTGCGGCTCAGCCCCCGCCGTCGTCACCGCGCCAGCCTAGGAGCCGGCCCGGCGGCGGGCAAGTACTGGCGCCTCAGGTCCAGGGATACGGGCTGCGCGACTCGACGTGGGTCGCGGCCTCGGCGAAGCGCGAGAGGCGGAAGGGCTCCAGCAGCTCCGAGGGCACCCCGCCGAGCACCTCGCCGGCGACCTCGCGGCCGATGGCGAGCATCTTGAAGCCGTGGCCGGCGTCGACGATCGAGTAGACGCCGGGGGTGCTCCAGTCGGTGATCGGGTAGCGGTCGGGCGAGAGGGCCAGCACGCCGCCGGCCGGCCGCTCCTCCCACTCGCCGGCGTGGCCACGGAATCGCTTGAGGAAGTGCGCCAGGCCGGAGACGAAGAAGTCGCTGAGGTCGTCGCCGGACATCTGCTCCGGGTTCTCCTGGCCGTAGGGGTCGATGCTGAACCCGTCGCCCATCTCCAGCGGCAGGGCGCCGCCGACGATTCCCTCGCCGGTGCGCCCCAGGCGGAAGTAGACGCCCCACGGCTCGTCGGTGATCACCGAGCCGTCGCGCTGGGAGACCAGCGGTTCGTCCATGTCGTAGTGGACCACCGGCGCCGAGCGGCCGGCGCTTCCCGAGAGGCCGACCCCGGGCAGGACGAAGTCGCCCTCGCGGGCCAGCCAGTACTCGCTGATCGGGACCTCCTCGCCGCCGTGGCGCACTACCGGCTCGAGCCCCTGCATCTGCCACCACTCCGGGGTCCAGACGCCGGGCGCGCCGATCACCGCCTCGCAGGCGACCTCGCCGGCCGTGGTCTGCACCCCGCAGGCCCGGCCTCCGTCGTAGGAGATGCCGGTCACGTCGACACCCTCGAAGAGCTGGGCGCCGGCCTCCCGGGCCTTGCGGGCCAGGTTTCGGACCGTGCCCGCCGCGTCGGCCCAGCCGCTGCGCTTCTCCATCAGGGCGGCGGCCACGCCGCCTGAGTTGACGTCGGGCCAGAGCCACTCCAGGTACTCGCGGCAGGCGTCATTGCCGACCACCAGCTCGGAGTCGTAGCCGACCTGCGCCTGGCGGGCGGCGATCGCCTCGAGGTCCTCGCGCTGGCGTTCGGGCACGACCGCCAGGTAGCCGACCTGGTGGAAGCCGAAGCCCTCGGGGTCGGACTCGAAGATCCCCACCGACTCGGCGATCACCCCGGTCATCGCCTCCGAGCGGTAGTAGTTGCGCACGATCCCGCCGGAGATCCCAGAGGCGCCCGAGCCGAGCCGGTCGCGCTCGAGCAGCACCACCGAGCCCTCCTCGCCGCTCTCGCGCAGCGCCTGGGCCAGGTGCCAGGCGGTGGAGAGCCCGTGCACGCCACCGCCGACGATCACGAAGCGTGACTCGGCGGGAACCTCGGCCATGCCCCTAATACTAAGCCTGCAGCGCCTGTCGCAGGACGCCGGCCATCTCGACGGTCGCCGCGCGGGCGGCGCGGCCGGTGCCCATCATGTTGATGAAGCCGTGGATCAGCCCCGGGTGGCGGCGCAGCGTGGTCGGCACGCCGGCCTCCTCCAGCCGGGCGGCGTAGCTCTCGCCCTCGTCGCGCAGCGGGTCGAAGCCGGCGGTGACGACGTGGGCCGGGGGCAGGCCCTCCAGCGAAGGCGCCAGCAGCGGCGAGATCAGCGGGTCGGCGTGGTCGGCTTCCGGCGTCATGTAGTGAGCCCCATACCATTCCATCTGGGCCTCGGTGAGGAAGAACCCCTCCTTGAACAGGTGGTAGGAGCGGCTCTTCTCCGACATGTCGGTCACCGGGTAGATCAGCAGCTGGAAGCAGGGCTGCGGCCCGCCTCCGTCGCGTGCCTGGATGCAGGTGACCGCCGACAGGGCACCGCCGGCGCTGTCGCCCCCCACGGCGATCCGCTCGGGGTCGGCGCCCAGCTCCCCGGCTCGGGCGACGATGTCGTTGAAGGCGGCCAGGCAGTCCTGCGGCGCGGCGGGGAACGGGTGCTCGGGGGCCAGCCGGTACTCGACCGAGACCACCCGCACGCCGCCGTGGGCGGCCAGGGTGCGGCAGGGGGCGTCGTGGGTCGCGAAGCCGCCGATCACGAAGCCGCCGCCGTGGAAGAAGACCAGCAGCGGGCTGGCCTCGTCC
>CAIKSH010000156.1 GCA_903830015.1 uncultured Solirubrobacterales bacterium
CGGGCCGGCTCGAGCGGGTCGTTCCAGGTCGGCTTGCCGGTCTTGACGTTGCAGAAGCCGCAGCGCCGCGTGCAGGTATCGCCGAGGATCATGAAGGTCGCCGTACCCCGCTCCCAGCACTCACCGACGTTCGGGCAGGCGGCCTCCTGGCAGACGGTGTGGAGGTTCTCGTCGCGGATCATCGCCGAGAGCTCTCGGTAGCGCTCGCCCCCCGGTGGCGCGACCTTGAACCAGGCCGGCTTGCGCGCCCGGACCGGCTCGACCTCCGCGCCGAGCACGGTCGTTACGTCCATCCCGCCCGGGTTGGAGCGCGAACGCGTCTGGTGGCGGCGCTCGCCGGTGTGCGGCCCGGCGCTCATGCCGCTCCCGCGGGGACCGCGCCCAGCGCCGCCCGCAGTTCGCTCTCGGGAAGCTCGACCTCCCGCAGGCCGCACCGCCGCGCCCACTCGGTGGCCACGCTTCGGCGCAGGGAGGGCAGGAGCGGCGCGCGCCCGGTCTCCAGCTCGGTCGAGGTCATGGGCGTCGAGAGGCCGCACGGCACGATCCAGCTCCAGGGCTCCATCTCCATCTCCGCGTTGATCGCGAAGCCGTGGGTGCTGACCCCGCGGCGCACGTGGACGCCGATCGAGGCGATCTTGCGCTCGCCGACCCAGACGCCGGTGAAGTCGGGCCCCTCGTCGGGGCGGCTGCGCGCCCCGATCCCCTCGGAGGCGAGCGTCGCGACGATCGCCTCCTCCATGGCGCGGACGTGGGCGACCGGGTCGGTGACGCGCATCACCGGGTAGCCGACGAGCTGGCCGGGTGCGTGGTAGGTGACCTTTCCGCCGCGGTCGGTCTCGAAGATCCCGATCCCCCGCTCGGCGTACCAGGCGGGGTCCATCGCCAGCTCGCCGTCGCCCGAGCGCCGCCCGACGGTGCAGGCCGGCTCGTGCTCGAGCAGCAGGAGGGTCTGCTCCAGGCGGCCGTCCTCGACGGCGTCGCGGAGGCGTTCCTGCAGGCGCAGTCCCTCGGCGTAGGGCACGAGGCCGAGGTGGACGACATTGAGACCGTCGCTTGAGTCCGCCATTGGCATTCCAGCGTACCCTCAGCGAAGTGCAGAACGGGGACGAACGATTCTTCTGGCTTCGCCGGCTTCGGTGGCGCCTGAAGGGCGCGTGGCTGGTTCCCGCCTTCCTCGTGGCGATCCTCCTCGACACGCTGGTCGTCTGGCTGCTGCCCTTCTCCGGCGACCGGTCGGTCGGGCCGGTGGCCGCGCTGCTGATCGTGGCCTTCGTGAACCTGCTGGTGGTGGCGGTGGTCGCGCCGCTGGCCGGGATCTGGCTGCGCCGGCGCTCGCCAACCCTCCCCGCCTTCGCCGCCCGCGACCGGGCGGGGGTGGCGGCGCTGGCGGTGCTGGCGGCGGGCTTCCTGGCCGCCGGGCTCCTGCACCGGCCGGCGATCAGCGGCCAGCAGGACGAGGTCGTGGCCCAGGCCGAGGCGGCGCGGGCGTGGTTTCACCAGCAGGCGCCGAGGCCCTACCTGGAGAACCTGCGTGACATCTCCTCGTGGAAGGCCGGGCCGCAGCTCTACCGCACCTGCCTGCCCGGGCCCGACCGGTCGAAGGCGATCTGCGTCTACGTCAACACCGACCAGGACCCGCCCGGGATCAGCCGCGACCCCAGCCAGGAGCCCAACGCCACGCTGGTCGGCCCGGACAACCCGGGCTCGACGCTGCGCTAGTCAGCGCGCCAGCGAGAGCGGCGCCTCGAGCAGCGCCCGGATCCGCTCGAGCAGCCGGGCCCCGTCGGCCCCGTAGAGCGCGCGGTGGTCGCAGGAGAGGGTCAGGTCCATCAGCATTCGCGGCACGACGGCACCGTCGAGGACCGCCGGGCGCCCCTGGACGGCACCGACGGCGAGGATGCCGGCCTGGGGCTGGTTGATGATCGCCTCGAAGCTGCGGATGCCGAACATGCCGAGGTTGCTGACCGTGAAGGTCCCGCCGCTCAGCTCCGGCGGCGTGATCTCGCCGGAGCGTACGCGCTCGCCGAGCAGCCGCGTGGCGGCGGCGATCTGGGCGAGCGTCAGCCGGTCGGCGTCGAAGACGGTGGGCACGACCAGCGAGCCGGGCGCCGCGACCGCGACGCCGATGTTCACGCGCGAGTAGCGCTCGAAGCGACCGTCCCGCCAGCCGCCGTTGGCTTCGGGCTGCTCGCGCAGGGCGATGGCGCAGGCCTTGACGACGAGGTCGTTGACCGTGGGCACGAGCTCGCCTTCGAGCGCGGCCTCCTTCATCTCTTCGCGCAGGGAGGTGGCGGTGGTCATGTCGACGGTCGTCTCGAGGGTGAAGGAGGGCACGGTGGCCCTCGATTCGGACATCCGCCGGGCGATCAGGGACTGGGTCCGCGTCGGCTCGATCCCGGTGGTCGTCCCGCGGCCGC
>CAIKSH010000157.1 GCA_903830015.1 uncultured Solirubrobacterales bacterium
ATTCCGTAACGGCGGCGCTGCTCGCGGTAGAAGGGCTCCATCGTGATCGACTTGCGCCCGTCGGCCCACTCGGCGAACTGCTCCGGCGAGGTGAGGAACTGGTTGGAGGGGACGAGCTCTACGCCCAGGGCAGCCAGCTCGCCGACGGCGCCGGCGCGGTTGGGGTGGGCGCAGGCGACCTGCCCGCCGACGCCCTTGAGCGCCTCGGCAAAGGAGGCCGCCCCGCGGATCTCCTCAACCTCCAGGCCCCTCCCGCGCAGCGCCTCGGCGTGGTGGCGCATCGCGCTCAGAACGAGCTGGGCCCGGGCCCGGTGGAGCGGCGCACGCCCGAGCACCCCGAGCGACTCGACCATCACCACCCGGTCGGCGCCCTCCAGCGCCGGGTTGTCGTCCATCAGCTGGTCGCCGAGGACCAGCGCCACGCGGGCCACCGGGCTCAGTCCTTGGGCGGGGAGACCGCCCGGTAGCGCTCCATCGTCACCTTCCGCTCGACGGCGTGGTCGACGACCGGCGCCGGGTAGTCGGTGCCGATCACGCAGCCGGCCTCCTCCTGCTCTTCGGGGGTCATCTTCCAGGGCTCGGTCAGCCGCTTCTCCGGCACGCCGGCCAGCTCCGGGACCCAGTGCCGGATGTACTCGCCGCCGGGGTCGAAGCGCTCCTGCTGGAGCATCGGGTTGAAGATCCGCCGGAAGTAGGGCGCCGGGTCGACCCCGGTCGAGGCGATCCACTGCCAGTTGCCGTTGTTCTGGGCCGGCTCGGCGTCGAGGAGCATCCGCTCGAACCACAGCTCGCCCTCGCGCCAGTCCAGGTGGAGGTCCTTGGTCAGGAAGGAGCCGACCACCATCCGCGCCCGGTTGTGCATCCAGCCGGTGGCCAGCAGCTGCCTCATCCCGGCGTCGACCAGCGGGTAGCCGGTGACGCCCTGCTGCCAGGACTCGAGCAGGTCGGCGTCGGTGTCCCATTCCAGGTCGCGGAAGCGCGGCTGGTACTCGAGCTCGATGTTGTCGGGGAACATCAGCAGCACGTGGGCGTAGAAGTCGCGCCAGGCGAGCTGGCGGACGAAGGCGTGCGCGCCCTTTCCTCCCCGGTCCATCGCCCGCTGCTCGACCTCACGCGGGGAGATGCAGCCCCAGCGGATCCATGCCGAAAGGCCACTGGTACCCCCGGTGAGGTCGTCGTGGCGGTTGCCGTAGGCGTCGACCGGGCCGTCGATCCACTCGTCGAGCGCCCTGCGGGCCTCGGTCTCGCCCGGGATGCACCACGGCTGCGGGAGCTCGTCGGCCAGGGCCGGGCCTTCGGGGATCTCGCCCGGGTCGAGGTCCTCCGGCACGGCGACCGCCGCCGGCGCGGGCAGCACCGGCCGGCGCTCGAGCTCGCGCTGGACCTTCCAGAACGGGGTGAAGACGGTTAGGGGCTTGCCCTTCTTGGTCCGCGGCACCGAGACGTCGGCGCAGTAGTTGCCGGGGCACGGGACCGCCTCCACGCCGGCCTCGCCCAGGGCCTCGGTGACCGCCCGGTCACGGGCCAGGGCGAAGGGCGAGACGTCGCTGGTCCAGAAGACGGCCTCCGCGCCGGTCTCGCCCGCGAGCTGCGGCAGGACCTCCTCGGGACGCCCGCGACGGACGAAGAGCCGGCCGCCCAGGTCGGCCAGGCGGGCGTCCAGCACGCGCAGCGACTCGAGCATGAAGGCGGTCCGCGGGCCGCTGGCAAAGCGCCCGTCCAGGAGGCGCTCGTCGAGGATGAAGAGGGGAATTACGCGGTCGAAGCGCTCACAGGCGGAGTGGAGGGCCGGGTGGTCGCAGCTGCGCAGGTCGCGCCGGAACCAGACGATCGCGGTCGAGGCCATCAGGTGACCATACGGATGGATCCTAGGATGGGTCCAATGGCCGAAGAGCAGGCGACCGACTTTCCCATCTTCCCGCTCGGGATCGTGGCCCTCCCCGAGGAGCTCGTGCCGCTGCACATCTTCGAGCCGCGCTACCGGACGATGATCAACCTCTGCCTGGAGACCGGCACCGAGTTCGGGATCGTCTGGACCGACGACGACGGCGCCCACGCCACCGGCTGCGCCATGGAGGTCAGCGAGGTGGTCGAGCGGATGGACGACGGCCGGCTCAACATCGTGACCCGGGGCACGCGGCCCTTCCGCGTGCTCGAGGAGCGCCACGACCTGCCCTTCCCGGCGGCGACGGTCGAGTTCCTCGAGGACGACCCCGAAGCGCCCGATGAGGAGGCGGCGACGGCGGCCCGGCGGGCCTACGCCGAGCTGGTCGAGGAGGCGACCGACCGCGAGCTCGACGACGAGAGCCTCGGGGCGATGGATTCCTGGTCGATGGCCGCGACGGTCGACTTCGGCCTGGAGGCCAAGCAGGGGCTGCTCGACCTGCGCTCGGAGAACGCCCGCATGGCGCTTGTGGCCCGGCTGATGCGCGCCGCGGTCAAGCGGATCGAGTTCGTGGAGCGCGCCCAGGTGAGGGCGCAGTCCAACGGCCGCGTGCGCTTCGGCTGAGGAGCGCTAGCGCGCGAGCCCGCAGGCCTCCTTGGCCAGCCGGCGGGTGAGCCGGGCGAGCCGGTAGAAGGCCTCCGGCTGGCCCTTCGAGGTGTCGCTGAACGCCACCACGCCGGCCTCCGAACGAACGCGGTAGCGCAGGATGGACCCGGGCTGCGGGGCGAGCGTCAGGCCTCGGGCCGCAGGCCCGGGCTCCTCTTCGTCCCCGTTCAGGCCGTCGGCGATCGCCCGCGCCTCGATCAGCTGCGCGCTGGTGATCTCCTCCAGCGGGCCGCGGTTGCAGCTCACCGTTCCGCCGTCGCCGACCAGCATCGAGAGCCGCGCCCCGGGCGTCGAGCCGGTGCGCTCGACCAGGTAGAGGTCGGCCGACGGGCCGCCGCAGGCGCCCAGCGCGAGCGCGACGGCCAGGGCGCCCAGCGCCGCCAGCGGCCTCACG
>CAIKSH010000158.1 GCA_903830015.1 uncultured Solirubrobacterales bacterium
CCACTCGGCGAGCTCCTCGGGCCGCGAGCCGGCCAGCACGACGGTCACCTCGACGCCTTCGGCGCCGGCGAGCGCTGCGGCCAGGTCGCGCAGCAGGGAACTGCGGCCGCTGGCGAACGGCCCGCTGACCGTCACGCGCGAGCCGCGCCCGATTGGTGCGCGTTCGGCAACCTGGGCCAGCGCCGGGCTGGCCGAGCCCAGGTCGAAGGCAACGGCCGGGAAGGCGGCCCCCAGCTTCTCGTAGGGGGTGCCGTCGGCGACCTCGTCGGCGGGACGGTCGTTGATGGTCTCCACCCTCACCAGCGAGGGGTAGCGCTCCGAGCGCCGCGGTGAGCGGACCGGGCCGCTGACCCGGTCCCCGCTGACCAGCTCGCAGCGGCGGATCTGCGCCGCGGAGATGTAGACGTCGCCGTCGCTGGGATCCGGCGGATTGAGGCGCACGAAGCCGGAGCCATTGTCGAGCACCTCGACGGTGCCCTCCACGCTCGATTCGGCCTCCTCCTCCCGGCCGCTCTCACGGGAAGAGCGGCGCGAGCGCGAACGCGAGCGCCGCGGGCGCTCCCCGCTCTCCTGCGCCTCCTCGTCGGCGGCCGGCGGCTCGGGCTCTTCGCCGGTGTACTCCTCACCGAGGATGGCGGCGATCAGCTCGCCCTTGCGCATCCGGCGGTAGCCGTCGATATCGAGTTCGGCGGCGATCGAGTGAAGGTCGGAGAGCGTGCTGCCCTCCAGGGCTTCGCGGGACATGACTGACATCGGTTTCTCCTTGCAGGTTTCGGCAGGCAGCCCGCCGGCGTAGGGACAGCCGGCGGCGAACCTGGGTTTGCCCGCCGAACGGTAGCGGTCAGGCCTTCGTCGCGTAGTGCAGGAAGAGGTGTCCCCCGGCCCGGCCCACCGAGCGCAGCTCCAGGGCCACGGCCGGATCGAAGAGCGCAGACTCCACGATCCCGATGCCGTCCCCGCCGGTCAGCAGCGGGGCGACGGTGAGGAACAGGTCGTCGACCAGCCCGGCGGCGAACATCGCTCCCAGGAGGCTCGGGCCCCCCTCGCAGAGGACGGTCGCGAGACCGCGGGAACCGAGGTCCTCCACGCAGGCCCGGGGCGTGAGCGAGCCGGCGGCGAAGCGCACCAGCTCCACGTCGCTGGTACACGCCGGCAGCTCGCCACCTGACTCGGTGTAGACCAGTACCGGCCGGCCGGGGGTGTTGAAGATCTCGAGCCCGGCCAGGTCGGGATCGAGCCGGCGGGAGATGGTCGCCAGCAGCGGCTCGGAGGCGAGGCCCAGCGACTCTCGGCGCTCGCGCTGGTGGGGGTCGAGGAGCGTGGAGTAGCTCTCGGCCACCAGCGTGGTCGGCCCGACCAGGCAGCAGTCCGAGGCGGTGCGCAGGGAGCGGTAGAGCGTCCGGTCGGCCGGGCTGCTCAGCCCGCCGGCTTGGCCGTCCACCACGGCGTGGCCGTCGGCCGAGGCCACCATCACGCCCATGACGCGCGGCCGGGAACCTCTCTCCCCCGCAGGAGCTCCCGGGACGATCCCCGCCTCGGCGAGAAGATCAGCCGGGTCGGCCGCAGGCCCGGACGGCCCGAGCGGCTCGATCGAGTCGCTCACCGGGCCGGGGCCGCGCCGGGCGCCGTGCCGCCGGGCGCCGTGCCACCGGGAGCTGACCGGGAGACCAGGCGGGCCCGTCCGCCGCTGACGCGGTAGGTGTAAACCGCAGCGTTGCCGGCCTTGTCGGTCGCGGTGACCTTCATGGTCACCGTCCGCGAGCCGAAGCGGTGGCTGGCGCGCAGCCGGCTCGCCTTGGTCGTGGCCGGCGCCGAGCGGTCACCGAAGTCGATCCGGATCGAGGCGAGCCCGGATCCCTTCGGCGGGCGGGCCTTGGTCGCCCGCGCGTCGATCCTGAGCGTCCCGGTTCCGCTGACCTTCACCGTCAGCTTCGGCGGGGTGCCGTCGATCCGCAGCGCCTCCGGCGCCGAGGCCGCCGACTGGCCGCGCCGGTCGACCACGGCCACCTGCCAGCGGTGAAGGCCGGTGGCGATCGGCTTGGCCGGCGTGAAGGACGGCTTGTTCGAGGTGCCGATCTCCTTGCCGTCGACCAGGATCCGGTAGGTGAGGCCGGGCCAGACCTCGCCGCCCTCCTCCCAGGTGAGCTTCGGCCGCGCCGGAAGCCAGCGCGAGCTGGTGTCCAGCTCGACCGGCGCCGGGGCCAGGTCGTAGGAGGCCACCGATACCGCCCGCGCGCCGGGGGAACCCTGGACGAAGGCGATGACGGCGTCGCCGACACGGTTGCTGGAGGCCTCCATGCCGGCGCCGGGCACCACCGGCCCCTGAGACCCGGCAATAGACCCTCCGGGCAGGAACGGCGGCGGCGTGGCCGAGGCCTTGTCGTCCTCGAAGTTGCGGGCGAAGGCGCCGGGACCGTCAGCGGTCGCCCACGCGGCGATGCCGTACTCGTTGCTGGCGACGGTGGGGACGGCCATGGCGTTGATTCCCGGCGAGCTGCCCAGCGGGACCGCCGGCGTCGGCTGGTCGTCGCGGATGATCGTCCCCCAGACGGTTCCGTCGGCGGCCTGGGCCACGGCGAGCCCGGCCTCGCGCCACGCCACGGCCACCCGCGGGAAGGCCCAGGGGGCCAGCTCGGCGCCGCCGGCCAGCTGCACCGGGCTGCCGGCCTGGGTCCCCCTCAGCCGGCGCAGGACCGGCCGGGAGGCTCCGTCGGAGGAGCGCTGGCGGAAGGCGAGCCAGCCGTAGCTCGAGTCGTCCTCGAAGGCCACGTCGGCCGGGTCGGCCGGCTGGCCTGAGTCGCCCAGCTCGGTGACGTAGTCCGACAGGCGGGAGCGCACGAGCCGCCGCGCCGCCGAACGGGTCGTCGTGCCGTCGGTCTCGCCGAAAGCCACGATGCCGATTCCGTCGGCGGCGGTACCCACGCGTGGGCGCGTGTCGGCGCTCGAGCCGGCGTTGCGGGCGGCGTCCAGGTCGGCCGTGCCGGCCAGCACGGTGAAGCTCGTTGCCCCGCGGCCCATCCAGGCGGCACGGACGTCGCCGTTCTCGCTCCAGGCCGCGTAGGCCACGCCGGTGCCGGAGGTCATGTCCACCGATGGCCAGCTCGAGCCCGGGCCGCCGATCTGCTGCGGAGCCCCGAACGGCTGCCCGGCCATGGGGCGCAGGACGGCCCACGCGCCCGAGGCGTTAGTGAAGACGATCACCGCTCTCCCGTCGTCGGCGATGCTCGCCGCGGAAGGTGAGTTGAGCGCCGGCTGGCCGCCGTCGGCCCGCGCCGCGGTGCCGGGCTGGCCGGCGGTCAGGTCGGTCCAGAACACGTGGTCCTCGCCGCCGTCGGACCTCGTCCACGTGAGGATCCCGGCGCCGCCCTTGGCCTGGTCGACGTCATCGACCGAGCGCACGTCGGCCGAGGGGCCGTCGGCGGTCACCCCGCCGAAGAAGGCCCCGGAGGCCCCGGCGGGGCCGGCCGCGGCCAGGCAGAGCCCCGCCGCGGCAGCGGCAGTCGCCAGGAACCGGACGCAGGGGGTCGCGCGAACCATCCCCTACAGGCTACGCAGCCGTGGCGGCGGAGGCGACGATTCCCTCTTCACGCGCCTCTTCGGCAAATGCGGCCAGTTCGGCGGCCACCCGGGACTCGTCCCAGCCCAGCTCGGGGGCCATCGCCCGGGCCACCCGCTCGGCCACGCCGGAGTCCGGATCGCAAACCTCATGCGCGGCCAGCAGCCCGACCCGGCTGCGGCGCAGCAGGGCGTCACCGATGCTGCGCGCCTGCTCGTGGCGCGCGGCGAAGACCGTCTCGGCGAGCAGCTCGCTGGGGCCGCCGGGAACGATCGGCTGGGCCAGCTCACCGCGCTCGGCGGCTACCGCCAGGACGTCGCGGGCCCGGTGGCCGTAGCGGCCGGCGAGCCGCTCGTAGGCATCCTCCGGCACGCCCTCTACGCGCGGGAGATCGTCGGCGTCGATCGCCTGGCCGAGCGGAATCTCCTCGGTCCGGCACGGGGCCTTGCGCGCATCGCGCTCGACGATCCGGTCGACGACCATCTTGGCCATCCGCCGCCAGGTCGTGAGCTTGCCGCCGGTGATGGTGATCATCCCGCTGCTGGTCTCGTAGAGCTCGGCCTTGCGCGAGATGTCGACCGACTTCTTCGGGTCCCCGGTGGAGATCAGCGGCCGCACGCCGGCGAAGGCCCCGGAAACCTGCTCCACGCCGATCGAGGTGCCGAAGAAGTCGTTGACCGCGTCGAGCAGGTAGTCGACGTCCGAGCCCGAGGGAGCAACGTGGTCGAGGTCGCTCTCCTCGTAGTCGTTGTCGGTGGTGCCGACCAGGGTCGAGCCCAGCCACGGCAGGGCGAAGATCGAACGGCCCTCGCCGGCGGGAACGATCACCCCGTCGTTGAGGGGCAGCAGCTCGGCCGGCAGCGTGATGTGGGTGCCCCGGCTCGGCCGGATCCGCGGCACTTCGGCCTCGTCGTGGAGCTCCTCCGGCCGGATCCGGTCGGCCCAGACGCCGGTGGCGTTGACGACGTTGGCGGCGCGGATCTCGAAGCTCTCGCCGCTCTCGGTATCGCGGGCCAGGACGCCGCGGGCCAGGCCGCCCTCCTCAAGCAGGTCGAGCGCCTCGACCCGGTTTACGCAGACCGCGCCGAACCGCTCGGCCTCGATGAGGGCCGTGATCACGAGCCGGGAGTCGTCGGTCTGGCAGTCGTAGAAGAGGTAGCCGCCGGTCGGCCGGCGCGCGGCCAGGGCCGGGGCGCGCTCGATGACCTCCTCCCCGCCGATCGCCCGGTGGCGCTCCGGCGACCAGTCGCTGTCGTAGCCGTGCCCGTCGTCGTCCTCGCGCCGCCGGCGGCGGCGCAGGCTCTCCCTGGACATGACGTCGTAGAGGCTCAGGCCGGCGCCGACGATCCGGTCGGGGGGCTCGTCGTCGAAGGCCGGGACGATCATCGGCAGCGGCTTGACGAGGTGGGGGGCGAGCTTGACCATCAGCTGGCGTTCGAGGAGGGCCTCGCGAACCAGCCCGAGGTCGAACTGCTGCAGGTAGCGCAGGCCTCCGTGGACGAGCTTCGATGACCGGCTCGAGGTGCCCGAGGCGTAGTCGTGGCGCTCGATCAGGGCGACGGTGTAGCCGCGGGTGGCCGCGTCCAGGGCAACGCCGGCGCCGGTTATCCCGCCGCCGATCACCAGGACGTCGAAGCTCTCGGAGCGAAGCGCCGCAAGCCCCTGTTCGCGCTCGATCATTGCCCCCAGTCTGGCAGCAGCGACGGCGCGCGCCGGCGCCAGCTAGAGCGCGGCCAGCTCGCTGACGATGTCGGCGACCGATTCCTTGGCGTCGCCGAAGAGCATCGAGGTCTTCGGGTCGAAGTAGAGCTCGTTCTCGATCCCGGCGAAGCCCGGGTTCATCGAGCGCTTCAGGACGATCACCGACTCGCTCTCGTTGACGTTGAGGATCGGCATGCCGTAGATCGGGGAGTCGGGGTTGGTGTTGGCGGCCGGGTTGGTCACGTCGTTGGCGCCGATGACCAGCGCGACCTGGGTGCGCGGGAAGTCGCCGTTGATCTCGTCCATCTCCTTGAGCTGCTCGTAGGGCACGTCGGCCTCGGCGAGCAGGACGTTCATGTGCCCGGGCATCCGGCCGGCGACCGGGTGGATCGCGTACTTGACCTCCACCCCGCGCTTCTCGAGCTCGTCGGCCATCTCCCGGACGGTGTGCTGGGCCTGGGCAACCGCCATCCCGTAGCCGGGGACGATCACCACCTGCCGGGCGTAGGCCATCTGGATCGCGGCGTCGGCCGCGCTGGTGGCGCGGACCGTTCCGCCCTCTTCCCCGCCGGGCCCGGCGACCTCGGCCCCGCCGCCGAAACCCCCGGCGACGATGCTCGGGATCGACCGGTTCATCGCCTCGGCCATCAGCCGGGTGAGGATCGTGCCCGAGGCACCGACGATCATCCCGGCGACGATCAGCGCCGTGTTGTCCAGCGCCAGGCCCGTGGCCGCCGCCGAAAGGCCGGTAAAGGCATTGAGCAGCGAGATGACGACCGGCATGTCGGCCCCGCCGATCGGCAGCACGACGAAGATCCCCAGCAGGCCGGCGGCGATGAGGACCGCGGCGATGTAGATCCCCGAGGTCTGGCCGGCGGCGATGGCGACCGCGGCGGCGACAGCGACCAGGAGCAGGACGAGGTTGATCGGCTGCTGGAGGCGCCCGGCGCCGATCGGCCGGCCGGGGAGGATCTCCTGGAGCTTGCCGAAGGCGATGTTCGAGCCCCAGAAGCTGATCGACCCGATGATCGCCGCGAAGAGCGACGGGATGACGAAGGTCAGCGGCTCCTCGGCGTAGCCGCCGGTCTCGTTGAACTCGGCCCACGCGATCAGGGCCACCGCGCCACCCCCGACCCCGTTGAACAGGGCGACCATCTGGGGGATCGCGGTCATCTTCACCTGGCGGGCCGAGGGCACCCCGAGGACCGTCCCGATCGCCAGGCCGACCGCGATCAGCACCCAGTTACCCATCCCCTCGATCAGGAAGGTCGCCAGCAGGGCGACCGCCATGCCGACGGCGGCGATCCGGTTGCCTCGCACCGCGGTCCGCGGGCCGGTCAGGCCGCTCAGCCCGTAGATGAACAGGCTGAAGGCGACGATGTAGAGGATCGCGACGAAGTTGGCGTCCTGGTAGAAGGCCGTGGCCGGGGCGAGAGTCACGACTCCTCCCCGTCCTCGTCCTTCTTCGGCGGCTCGGGACGGCTCTTGAACATGTCGAGCATCCGGTCGGTGACCAGGAAGCCCCCGACGACGTTGATCGTCCCGAAGATGATCGCCACGACGAGGATCGCCTTGTTCAGCGGGCTCAGGTCGACCCCGAGGCCCAGGACGATGATGCCCCCGAGCACGACGATGCCGTGGATCGCGTTGGTGCCCGACATCAGCGGCGTGTGGAGCGTGTTGGGGACTTTCGAGATCACCGCGTAGCCGACGAAGCCGGCCAGGACGAGGATCGCCAGGTTGGTGACGAACGGGTCGATCCCGAACGCCGAGGCTGCGGTTACCAGCTGCCCTGACATCTCAGCCTCCCTTCCCCTCGACGGCGGCGCGGGCGCCGTCGTGGACGATCTCGCCGTCCCGGGCCACGCAGGAGTCGGCGACGATCTCGTCGTCGAAGTCGAGCTGCAGCTGCGGGGCGCCGCCGTTCTCGCCCTCCGGCTTGGGCACGATCAGGTCGAGCAGGGAGAGCACGTTGCGTGCGTAGAGCTGCGAGGCGTGCTCGGGCATGTGGGCAGGAAGGTTGAGCGGGGAGAGGATGGTCACCTCTTCGCGCACCACCGTCTCCCCCGGCTCGGTGAGCTCGCAGTTGCCGCCGCTTTCGCCGGCGAGGTCGACGACCACCGAGCCCGGCTTCATTCCCCGGACCGCCTCGCCGGAGACGAGCTTCGGCGCCGGGCGACCGGGAACGAGGGCCGTGGTGATCACCACGTCGAAGCCCTTGATCGCCTCCTCGAGGGCCTTCTGCTGGGCCGCCCGTTCCTCGTCGGTCAGCTCGCGCGCGTAACCACCCTCGCCGGCCGCCTCGATCCCCAGGTCGAGGAAGTTGGCCCCGAGCGACTCGACCTGCTCGGCGACCTCGGGGCGGACGTCGTATCCGGTGGAGACCGCGCCCAGCCGCCGGGCGGTAGCCAGCGCCTGGAGCCCGGCCACGCCGGCGCCGAGCACGAGAACCTTGGCCGGGGGAATCGTGCCGGCAGCGGTCATAAGCATCGGGAAGAAACGGGTCAGGTGCTCGGAAGCGAGGATCACCGCCTCGTAGCCGGCGACGTTGCTCTGCGAGGAGAGGGCGTCCATCGACTGGGCGCGCGAAATTCGAGGGATGGCCTCCATGGCCAGCGCGGTTATGCCGGCGTCGCGGGCCGCCACGGCCGTCTCGGGGCTGGTGAGCGGGGCCAGGAAGCCGATCAGGAGGGCGCCGCGCTTCATCGAGGCGATCTGCGCCGGCTGCGGCGGGGCAATCGTCACCACGACGTCTGACCCCCAGACCTCGCCCGGCTCGCCGATCGTGGCGCCGGCATCGGTGAAGGCGGCGTCGGGGATCAGCGCCTCTTCCCCGGCTCCCCTCTCGACGACGACGTCGATTCCGCGGCCGGTCAGCTTGCCGACGACCTCCGGCACGAGCGCGACGCGGCGCTCGCCTTCGGCCGTCTCCTTGGGAACACCGACCCTCATCGAGAGCGGGACGCTAAAGGATTGCGGGGCCGGCCGCCTCTACCCGGCCGGCTCACCGGCGGATGCGGACCGGCAGGGCGCGGCGTCCGATTGCGGCCAGGGCCTGCGAGGTGACCCAGACCGGGGTGACCGCGCTCCTGGACGAGTAACGGACCAGGCCGTTGGCCTGCTGGCGCGCGCCCAGGTAGCCGAGCGGGGAGCGGGTTGCGCCTCCCCGGCCCGCGGGGCTCGACCCCATGGCCACCATCGCTTGGGCGGCGAGGGCGGTCGACTGGGAGTTGGAGCCGCCGGGAGGCTGCAGGGCGAAGCCGCCGTCGCCGTTGCGGCGCCCCAGGATCCAGGCGAGCCCCCGGCGCGCCGGCGTCCCCCGGCGCCCGGCGGCGGCGAGCGCCTGCACCGCGCCGGCCGTGTCGTCCACGGTCGCCGGCGAGCCGCGGCGCGCGAAGTTGAAGCCTCCGTCGGCGTTCTGGCGGGCCTCCAGCCAGCGGGCGGCCCGCTGAACCCGGCTGCTGCCGGCGGGCTGGCCGGAGGCGCGCAGGGCGATCAGCCCGTAGGAGGTGAGGTTGACCAGGCCGGCGAACGAGCCGTCGCGCCGCTGGCTCCGGACGAGCCGGCCCGAGAGCCCGCCGGTCGACGCCGGAAGCCCGGCTGCGGCCAGGGCGATCGCCGTTCGCTCGATGTCGGCCGTGGTGCGCGAGCGCGCCGCGTAACGACGCAGCAGCCCGGCCGGGGTCCGGCCCCGCATCTTTACGCGCAGGGGGTCGTAGCCGGCGGCGGCCAGGCCGACCACGGCCCACGAGGTCTGCACGGCGTTGCTGGCCAGGCCGGGGGCCGCGCCCCAGCCGCCGTCGCGGTTCTGCGCCGAAACGTGGTACCGCGCCGCCTTGAGCTACACCGCGGCGGCGCGCGCCTCCAGCGGTGCGGCCAGCATCCCCGCGCAGAGCGTTGCGGCCAGGACGAGGACGGCGGGGCCGGCCAGGCCGCCCGGGGCGGAGGGCGATGCCGCCTCCCAGCTGGCGTCCATGCGGTCCCGGAAGCGCGCCAGGGCCCGCACTAGTGCCGGGCCGAAGGCCAGGGCAAAGGCAAAGTTGCCGGCCGCGTGGGCGAGGTTGAAGGGAAGCGACGTCACGGCGATGGCCAGGTACTGGGACAGGCCCTGGCCGCCTCCGTAGGTGACCCAGATCGAGGCGTCCATGATCGCCCCGAAGGCCAGGCCTGCCGCGGCGCAGTAGAGGGCCAGGGGAAGCCGGCCGACCTGGCGCCCGGCGATCCTGCCCAGCAGGGCCCCGAGCACCCCGCAGAGCCCCCAGGCGACCATCTGCCAGGGGGTCCAGGGCCCCTGGCCGAAGAGCAGGTTGGAGGCCAGGGCGGCGACCGCCCCAACGACGAAGCCGGGCGAGGCCCCCAGCACCAGGCCGGCGATCAGGACGATGTCGGTAGTCGGCTTGACGTTCGGGATCGGGGCGAAGGCGATCCTCCCGATCGCCGCCAGCGCGGCGAGGGTCGCGACGAGGGCGAGCATCCGGGAGCCGGGCTGACTGCGCTCGTACCAGGCAAAGCCGGCGACCAGCGCCACGCCGAGGATGGCGAACGAGACCAGCTCCCAGCTCACGGGGCCACCTCCACGCTCATCGTCCCGCGAAGGAGGTCGCCACCCTGCTCCGGGGTGCAGGCCCCGCCGGCGCCGCCGAGGATCCGCGCCGTCTCGGTGGAGAAGTGCCAGCCCCCGCAGAGGACCTCCGAGGGAGGGCCGTCGGCGACCGGGCGCCCGCCCGAGAGGAGAACCACCCGGTCGGCGCCGACCGCGGCGAGCTCGGCGTCGTGGGTGGCCACGACCACTCCCACCCCCGAGGCGGCGAGCTCGCGCAGGCGGGAAAGCAGCTCGCCGCGGGCGGCGCGGTCCATGCCCCGGGTGGGCTCGTCGAGGAGGAGCGCTGCCGGGCTCTCGCCCTCCATGATCAGGGCGAGGGCCAGCCGCTGGCGCTCGCCTCCGGAGAGGTCGCGGGGATGGCGGTCGGCCTGGTCGGCCAGCCCGGCCCATTCCAGCGAGGCCTGGCTCACCTCGTCACCGGCCCGCTCGGAAAGCAGGTAGTCGCCGGGGTTCTGGAGAAGCAGGGCCACGGGGCCGGACGTCTCCACCCGGCCCCGGTCCGGGGCCTCGATGCCGGCCATGATCCGCAGCAGCGTCGACTTGCCGGCCCCGTTGCGGCCCATCAGCGCCACCGTCTCGCCCGGGGCGACCGAGAGGTCGACCGCCCTCAGGACGTCGCCAACCCCTTCCCTCGCCCTCCACGCGCCGCGGACCCCTACCGCCGGCTCCTCCCCGGCGCGCGACCGTCGCGGCCATCCGTGGCTTCGCCGCGGGCTCTCCGCGGCCGGCGCCGGCGGGAGCTCGTCCAGCAGGCCGTGGTCCACGAGGGTGGCCCGGGCGTCGCGGACGCCGGTCGGTGCCGGCACCAGCCCGGCCCGCTCGAAGAGCCGTGCCGCCGGTGTCTGGAGGGCCGGCTCGCTCTGGGCCGCCCATTCGAGCATCGCCCTCGGGCCGCCGTCGAAGGCCACGCGCCCGGCGTCGAGGACGACCACGCGATCGGCGTGGGCCAGGCAGCGCTCCAGGCGGTGCTCGACGAGCAGCACCGCCGTGCCCCACTCCTCGTTGAGCCGCCGCAGCATCCAGGTCAGCTCGTCGGCAGCCACCGGGTCGAGCTGCGAGGCGGGCTCGTCGAGGAGAACCAGCGGGGGCCGGGTCGCGAGCGCCGCCCCCAGCGCCACCCGCTGGAGCTCGCCGCCGGAGAGCCCGGTGACCGGTCGCTCGAGGATCTCGCCGATCCCCAGGGCCAGGGCGACCTCCTCCACGCCGCGGGCCACGGCGGTGGGCGCCAGCCCCCGGTTTTCCAGCGGGAAGGCCAGCTCGGCGCCGACCGTGCCCATCACCACCTGGGTCTCCGGGTCCTGGAGCAGCGTGCCGGCGTGGGCGGCCAGCTCTCCCGGCTGGTGCTCGCGGGTGTCGAGGCCCCCAACGGTCACCCGGCCCGACACCGCGCCTCCGTGGAAGTGGGGCACCAGCCCGCAGGCGGCCCGCAGGAGCGTGGACTTGCCCGAGGCCGACAGGCCGGCGCAGACCACGAACTCGCCGGGGTCGATTTCCAGCGATACCGAGTCGAGCGCCGGGCGGTCGGCGCCCGGGTAGCGGTACGAGAGGTTTTCGACCCTAAGGGCGCTCAACTGCGCCTCCCCAGCCGGCTGGCCAGGTAGACGGGAGCGACCGCCGAGACGAAGATGACCGCGCCGAAGGCGGCCTCCGCCGGGCCGACGTCCATCGAGAAGGCCGGGTAGGGCGTGAGCGAGGCCAGGCCCGCGGCCAGCCCCCACGCCATCGCCAGGGCGAGCATCAGCGCCGAGAAGGCGACGGCCTGGTCGTCCCGGGACCACGGCTCCCGGCCGGCGATCACCGGGCCGCGCGTGGCGTAGCCCCGCAGTTCGAGGGTCGCCGCGACGTCTACGGCGCGGTCGAGCGCCCCGGCGCTGACCGCCCTCACCAGGGCGAGCCGGTCACCGCGCCCGCGGCCGGGCCGGCAGCGCAGCGCGTCGTCCATCCGCCGGGCGTCCCGCGTCAGGACGCCGGCCATCCGGGTGGAAAGCGTCGCGGTGAGGGCCGAACGGAAGGCGGGACGGCGCATCCGGCGCAGGACCTCGTCGGCGTCGACCACGGCGACCAGCAGCGCAAAGGCGCTGACGATGACGACAATCCGCAGGCCGAGCACGAGCCCGTAGAGCAGCGCTTCGCCGGTCAGGTCGACCTGGCCGGCGAGCGGCATCTCCCCCAGGCGCCAGAGCACGGTCTGGCCGTCGCGAACGACCAGGGCGTTGATCGCCGCCATCGTTACGACGAGCGGCACCGAGAAACGCGCCGCCCTCGCCAGGTCGCGGCCCACGCCGCAGATCGCCGCCGCGGCCACGACCGACAGGCCGACGGCGACCAGCACCACCGGGCTCGACCAGACCAGGGCGAAGGCCACCAGCAG
>CAIKSH010000159.1 GCA_903830015.1 uncultured Solirubrobacterales bacterium
TCGGTGCCGGCCGGGCGGTCGGGGTCGACCTTGCGCTTGCGCGCGCCGCGCTTGAACTCGTCCTTCTCGACCAGCAGTTCACGGATGTGCTCGGCGCCCATGCCGCCGCCGAAGTACTCGCCGAAGCCGTAGGGCGACCCAAAGCGGTTCTTCAGCTCACGGAAGAAGGTCTCGTCGGCGATGATCTTGTGGGGCTGGAACTCGTCCTTGTCCTCCGGACGGTCGACGTAGGCGCTGAGCGGCCACTCCTCGCCCTCGGCCGGCGGATCCTCGGAGGGCTCCTCCTTGTTGGCGAAGAGCTTCCAGACCTCGCGCATGCGGTCGCGCATGTCGTCGTAGTAGGTCTCGGTGTCGTCGATATCGGTGTTGATCGCCTTGCGCATCTCCGTGAGCTGCTTCTTGCGCTCGTCCTCGGAGAGCTTCTTGACGTTGATCTCCAGGCCCTCGGCCCAGGCGAAGTCCTCGTCGGTGAAGTCGGCCTGTGAGCCCTCCTCGAGGTACTTGGTGCGGGCCTCGATCTGCTTGCTGAGCATCCCGACGTATTCCTTCTCGTCGGCGTCGAGCTGGTTGAGCTCCTCCTGCATCTGCTTCTCGAGCTCGGGCAGGTCGCGCCAGCGGGCCTCCTGGTCGACCCAGGTGACGATCGAGGCGGCGAAGTAGAGGACCTTCTCGAGCTCCTTGGGCGCCATGTCGAGCAGGTAGCCGATCCGGCTGGGGACGCCCTTGAAGAACCAGATGTGGCTGACCGGGGCGGCCAGGTCGACGTGGCCCATCCGCTCGCGGCGGAGCTTGGAGCGGGTGACCTCGACGCCGCAGCGCTCGCAGACGATGCCCTTGTAACGAACGCGCTTGTACTTCCCGCAGTAGCACTCCCAGTCCTTGGTCGGGCCGAAGATGCGCTCGCAGAAGAGGCCGTCCTTCTCGGGCTTGAGCGTGCGGTAGTTGATGGTCTCGGGCTTGGTTACCTCGCCCGAGCTCCAGCCACGGATCTGCTTCGAGGAAGCGAGCCCGATTTCGATTGCGTCGAAGTTGTTGATGTCGATCATGCCTTTTCCTCTGCCTTGGCCTTCTCGTCGGCCTTCTCTTCGCCCTCGGCTTCCTCGCCTTCGGCCTTGGCCTCCTCACCCTCCGCGGCCTCGCCGGCACGCACGCCGGTGAGGTCGATCCCGAGCTCCTCGGCGGCGCGCAGGAGGTCGTCCTCCTCCTCGCCGATCTCGGCCCGTACGCCCTCGTCGGAGACGACGTTCACGTCGAGCGAGAGCGACTGCATCTCCTTGAGCAGCACCTTGAATGACTCGGGGATCGAGGGCTCGGGGATGTTCTCGCCCTTGACGATCGCCTCGTAGGCCTTGACGCGCCCGACGGTGTCGTCGGACTTCACGGTCAGCATCTCCTGGAGCGTGTAGGCGGCGCCGTAGGCCTCGAGCGCCCAGACCTCCATCTCGCCGAAGCGCTGGCCGCCGAACTGCGCCTTGCCGCCCAGCGGCTGCTGGGTGACCAGCGAGTAGGGGCCGGTCGACCGGGCGTGGATCTTGTCGTCCACGAGGTGCAGGAGCTTGAGGATGTACATGTACCCAACGGTCACCTGCTGCTCGAACGGCTCGCCGGTGCGGCCGTTGAAGAGGGTGAACTTGCCCGAGGCCTGGCGGCCGGGCGCGCGCTTCTTGTCGATGTCCATCCGAATGGCGCCCTTGTGCTCGTCCTGCCACTTGACCAGCGCCGTGTCGACGTCCTCCACGGTGGCGCCGTCGAAGACCGGCGTCGAGACGTAGACGCGGCCGCCGTTGTCCTGGGCCTCCTTGTAGGCCTCGGAGCCGTCGTCGTACCAGCCCTGGGCAGCCGCCCAGCCGAGATGGGTCTCGAGGATCTGGCCGACGTTCATTCGGCTCGGGACGCCGAGCGGGTTGAGGATCACGTCGACCGGGGTGCCGTCCTCGAGGAAGGGCATGTCCTCCTCAGCGACGATCCGGGAGATCACTCCCTTGTTGCCGTGGCGCCCGGCGAGCTTGTCGCCCTCGGAGATCTTGCGCTTCTTGGCCACGAATACCCGGACCAGGTCGTTGACTCCGGCCGGCAGGTCGTCTCCGTCCTCGCGGGAGAAGGTCAGGACGTCGATGACGACGCCGCCCTCCCCGTGGGGAACCTTCAGCGAGGTATCGCGGACCTCGCGGGCCTTCTCCTTGAAGATCGCGCGGATCAGCTTCTCCTCGGCGGTGAGCTCGGTCTCGCCCTTCGGCGTGACCTTGCCGACCAGGAGGTCGCCCGAGGCCACCTCGGCGCCGACGCGGACGATCCCGCGGTCGTCGAGGTTGCGCAGCGACTCCTCCGAGCGGTTGGGAATGTCGCGGGTGATCTCTTCGTCGCCGAGCTTGGTGGTGCGGGCGTCGATCTCGTACTCCTCGATGTGGATCGAGGTGAGCTCGTCGTCCTTGACCAGGCGGCTGCTCAGGATGATCGCGTCCTCGAAGTTGTAGCCCTCCCAGCTCATGAAGGCCACGAGCAGGTTCTTGCCCAGGGCCATCTCGCCGTGGTCGGTGGAGGCGCCGTCGGTGAGCATCTGGCCGGCCTTGACCTTGTCGCCGGTGTTCACCACCGGGCGCTGGTGGATCAGCGTGCCCTGGTTGGAGCGGTGGAACTTGTTGAGCAGGTACTCCTGCTTGCCCTTGCCCGAGCCGATCTCGATCCGCTCGGCGTCGACGTAGGTGACCTCGCCGTCCTTCTCGGCGATGAGAATGTCGCCGGTATCCATGGCGGCGCGGTGCTCCATGCCGGTGCCCACGA
>CAIKSH010000160.1 GCA_903830015.1 uncultured Solirubrobacterales bacterium
ACAGCAGACTGATCAGGCCGCCTACACGCTCTTTACGCCCAATGATTCCGGACAACGCTTGCCCCCTACGTATTACCGCGGCTGCTGGCACGTAGTTAGCCGGGGCTTCTTCTGAAAGTACCGTCACTCCAATTGGTTATTAACCAATAAAGCTTCGTCCTAACTGAAAGGGGTTTACGACCCGAAAGCCTTCTTCCCCCACGCGGCGTTGCTGCGTCAAGCTGTCGCTCATTGCGCAAGATTCCCCACTGCAGCCTCCCGTAGGAGTCTGGGCCGTGTCTCAGTCCCAGTGTGGCTGATCGTCCTCTCAGACCAGCTACCCATCGTTGCCTTGGTAGGCCATTACCCCACCAACAAGCTAATGGGCCGCGGGCCCCTCCCGTCGCGGAAGCCGAAGCCTCCTTTCGTGACGGCTCTCATGAGCCGGCACCACATTCGGTATTAGCCCGGGTTTCCCCGGGTTGTTCCGATCAACGGGGCAGGTTGCCCACGTGTTACTCACCCGTTCGCGGCTCTGCCCCAGGCCGAAGCCTGGTTCGTCGCGCCACTTGCATGTGTTAAGCACGCCGCCAGCGTTCGTCCTGAGCCAGGATCAAACTCTCCGTGAAAAACGGCTCCGACGCGAGGTCGGTGCCGGTACTGAGAGTTTGCCATGACCATCATGCGGCACCCATACACCGGGCGCCGCGGTCTTGACTAGGTATTGCTCAGGCCATCCGTTTGCCGCAAAGCGGCCGCGGGATGGCTCGAACCTGGACGCACACTCCAGATACGGCAAAGCCGGCTCTGGGGTGCGCATGCTGTTGAGTTTTCAAAGACCGGCGCGCCCATTTAGAAGGATGACCTTCGTAAGAGCGCCTCCGTAGCACGGAGACGGGGCCGAGACTCTCGAGCACTAGGCACGAAGAGCCAGCGACCTCATGGAATGATAGCAGGCTCCCGGACGCCGCTCAAGCGGCTTTAGCGAACTTTAACCTGCACCCGGCGGAACTGGCGGCGGCCGATCTGGACCACCCTTCCATCAAGGGTAGCGGCCGGCACGTCGATCGCTTCGGGGTCCAGCGGATCGCCGTCCACGCGCACTCCGCCCTGGCCCAGGAGGCGCCGCGCCTCGGAGCGCGAGACCGAGAATGCGTCAGCCAGCACGGCCGGCAGGTGGACCGGTTCGCCGTCGACCTCGACCGTCACCTCCTCGATCTCTTCGGGCGCTTCGTGGTCGACGAACTGGCGGTCGAACGCCGCTTCGGCCCCGGTGGCCGCCTCCGGGCCGTGGAACCGCTCGACGATCGCCCGGCCCAGCGAACGCTTGCGCTCGCGGGGCTCGCCGCCCGGGTCGTCGATGGCCAGCAGCTCAAACCAGGTGTCCATCGCCTCGTCGGGAAGGCGCATCGTGCGGCCGAACATCTCCCCCGGCGGGTCGTTGACCGCGATCGCGTTGCCCTTGGTCTTGGACATCTTCTCGGTGCCGTCGATCCCCGGAAGGATCGGAAGCGTGAGCACGGCCTGCTCGGGCTGGTCGTATGCGCGCTGGACCTCGCGCCCAAGAAGGAGGTTGAAGGTCTGGTCGGTCCCGCCGATCTCCACGTCGGCCTCCACCGCCACCGAGTCGTAACCCTGCATCAGCGGGTAGAGGAGCTCGAGGATGGAGATCGGCGCCCCGGAGGCGTAGCGGGCCGAGAAGTCCTCGCGGTCGAGCAGCTGGGCGACCGTCGTGGTCCGGGCCAGGCGGAAGAGATCGGCCATGGGCATGTCGAGCCACTCCCCGTTGAAGCGCAGCTCGTAGAGCGAGCCGTCGGGGTCGAGGATCCGGAAGGCCTGCTCCTCGTAGCTGCGCGCGTTGGCCTCGATCGCTTCGCCGCTAAGCGCCGGCCGGGTATCCGACCGGCCACTGGGGTCACCGACACGAGCGGTGTAGTCACCGACGATAAGGACCACCCGGTGGCCGAGGTCCTGGAACTCGCGCAGCTTTTGCAGGACGACGGTGTGGCCCAGGTGAATGTCCGGTGCGGTGGGGTCCAGGCCGAGCTTGACCCTGAGCTGACGGCCCTCTTCCCCGGCCTTCTCGAGCCGCTTTTCCAGGCCGCCGGCGGGCAGGGATTCGGCGGCGTTTCGCTCCAAAAACGCCGCCGTTGAACCGGCGGATTCCATTCCGGCCAATGCTAGTCTGAACAGGCACCGCGGTGCTGGCCGAATGGCCGCCCCGTAAGGAGGCACAACCCGGGCCCGACGGCCGAAAGGCCCGCCCCGGGGCGGCTCTCCCGGTTACCTATGACCTCCGGTCCAGCCGACAACACCCCCGAGGAAGACCCGAACCCGGCTCCCTCGCCCACTCCGCTCGCCGACGCCGCCGAGCCGCCCGAGGCGCCGCCTCCGCGCATAAGGCGGCGCCGGCTGCTGCTCCTGCTCGTTCCGGTCGGCGCCCTGGCCGTGATCTCGGTCGCCTTCGGGATGATGATGGCGATGGCGGCCGAGCTGCCGAACCTCGAGAACGCCAAGGGGTTCCAGAAGGCGCGCAACTCGCTGATGTTCGACCGGCTGGGCCGTCCCCTCGGGATCCTCACCAGCCCGCGCAACCGGGTCCTGGTCCCATACGCCTCCATCTCCCCGTACATGCGCAGCGCGATCATCTCGATCGAGGATCGCCGCTTCTTCGAGAACAGCGGCGTCGACGTCCGCGGCATCGGCCGCGCCTTCGTCAGCGACTTCTTCCAGGGCGCCCCTCGCCAGGGCGGTTCGACGATCACCCAGCAGTTCGTCAAGAACGCGCTCGAGGCCCAGGACCAGCGGACCGTCTTCCAGAAGCTGCGTGAGTCGGCCCTGGCCTACCACCTGACCAGAAAGTGGTCGAAGGACAAGATCCTCACCGAGTACCTGAACTCAATCTACTTCGGCAACGGCGCCTACGGCATCGAGTCGGCCGCCCGCGTCTACTTCGGCCAGGACCCCAACCACCTCGGCTGCGGCACCCGGATCCGTCCCTGCGCCAAGGAGCTGAACGCCGCCGAATCGGCCCTGATCGCCGGGATCGTCGCCAACCCTTCGGCCTTCGACCCCGTCGCCCACCCGCAGGCCGCCCTGCGCCGCCGGAACATCGTCCTCGACCGGATGCTCAAGGAGGAGAAGATCACCCAGTCCGAGCACGACACCGCGGTCGCCGAGGCGCTCCCGGGGGCGATCAGCCCGCCGTCGGTCGATACCCGGGCGCCGTACTTCACCACCTGGGTCAGCCAGCAGCTGATCGACGAGTTCGGTCCGCGCCGGGCCTTCGAAGGCGGGCTCGAAGTGAAGACCACCCTCGACATGGACCTGCAGAACGCCGCCCAACAGGCCGTCGATACCTGGCTCCCCAACGAGGATGGCCCCTCGGCCGCGCTGGTCGCGATCGACAACAAGACCGGCGAGGTCCGGGCGCTGGTCGGTGGCCGCAACTTCCGCCAGCGCCCGTTCAACCTCGCCACCCAGGGCCAGCGCCAGCCGGGGTCGACGGTGAAGCCGTTCATCCTCGCCGCGGCCATCAAGAAGGGCTTGGGCATCGGATCAGTCTGGGAGTCGCGCAAGCGGGTTTTCGACGTTCCCGGCGACGACGGCGAGAAGTTCACCGTCAACAACTTCGAGAACCAGTACAACGGGTCGATGGACCTGGGGTCGGCGCTCACCGTCTCCGACAACTCGGTCTACGCCGCCGCCGGCCTCGAGACCGGTACCGACCGGGTCTCGAAGCTCATCCGCAAGATGGGGGTTCGCACCCCGGTCTCTACCAACCCCGCCATGACGCTCGGGGCCTTCAAGGAGGGCGTCTCGGCCCTCGACTGGGCCCACTCGTTCCAGAGCTTTGCGGCCGGGGGCCTGCGCACCTACGGAACGCTCGGGGCACCCGATCAGGGCCCGGTAGGCATCAAACAGGTTCGCCGCCTGGAGGACAACAAGGTGATCGCCCGTAACCAGCTGCGCAAGGACCGCGTCCTCCCCAAGGCGATCAGCGACCAGGTCGTGGCGCAGATGCAGACCGTGGTGAGCAGCGGCACCGGGAAGAAAGCGGCCTACGGTGGCTTTGCCGCCGGCAAGACCGGCACCACCGAGAACTTCGGCGACGCCTGGTTCGTCGGCTTCAGCGAGGAGCTCACCGTCGCCGTCTGGGTCGGGTACGCCGACCGCACCCAGCCGATGAAGACCGAGTACGACGGCAGCCCCGTCGCCGGCGGAACCTTCCCGGCCGAGATCTGGCGAACCTTCATTACCTCGGCCATCGCCATCGAGGAGCGCCGGGCCGCCGAACGGGCCGCCGG
>CAIKSH010000161.1 GCA_903830015.1 uncultured Solirubrobacterales bacterium
GGCGCCGCGCACCACGAGCTCCAGGCCGGAGGCGTCGAGCCCGAGGTCGTCTCGCATCGCGGCGGCGTCGGCGTCGTCCAGGTCGGAGAGCTCGGCCTCCAGCTTCGAGGAGATGGCCAGCGCCCCGGCGCCCTCGGCGGCGGCGTGGGCGGCCACCGCTTCGGGCACCGCGCTCTCGCCCTCCTCGACGTTGGCCACGATCAGCACCGGCTTGCCGGTCAGCGGCTGCAGCAGCCGCATCGCATCGGGGGCATCGTCGGGCACGGGAACGGTGCGGGCCGGGCGCCCCTCGCCCAGCGCGGCGACCACCTCGGCCAGCCACTGCTCCTCGGCGATCGCGTGCGCGTCGCCGCCGCGCGCCTCGCGGACCACGCGCTCGTGGCGGCGCTCGGCCTGCTCGAGGTCGGCGTAGATCAGCTCGGTCTCCACGGTCTCGGCGTCGCGGACCGGGTCGACGCTCCCCTCGGAGTGGACGACGTTCGGGTCCCCGTGGGCGCGGACCACGTGGATCAGCGCGTCGGTCTCGCGAATGTTGGCCAGGAACTGGTTGCCCAGCCCCTCGCCCTTGTGCGCGCCGGCCACCAGTCCGGCGATGTCGTGAAAGTCGATCGTGTCCGGCACCACCTCGGAGGCGCCGACCACCGTGGCCACCTGGTCGAGCCGCTCGTCGCGGACCGGCACCACGGCCACGTTGGGCTCGATGGTGGTGAACGGGTAGTTGGCCGCCTGGGCGCCGGCGCGGGTCAGCGCGTTGAAGAGCGATGACTTGCCGGCATTGGGCATGCCGATGATGCCGACCTTCATCGCCCGGGCCTGCGCCTAGGAGACGCCGAAGCCGACGCGCTGCTCTTCGCTCTCGCTGCGCACGTAGACCACCTGCGAGCAGTCGATCCGCACCGTGCCGTCGGCGTCGCTGAGCTCGTGCCAGCCGCCCTTCTCCAGGGCGTCCAGCAGCGCCTTGCGGTCGTCGGCGGTCAGGCGCAGCGGCAGCGCGCCGCCGCCCTTGAAGCCGATCGTCACCTGTTCACGCCCGCCATCGTCCTTGGCCATCAGTGGCTCCCTTCCGCCGGCTGCACGATCTCGGTGAGTACGCCGCCGGCCGATTTCGGATGGATGAAGGCTACGCGGGAGTTGCGGATGCCGGTCCGCGGCTCGGTGTCGATCATCTGGACGCCGGCCTCCTGGAGCTGCGCCAGCACGGCGTCGATGTCCTGCACCTGGTAGGCGACGTGGTGCAGGCCGGGCCCGCGGCTCTCGATGAAGCGGGCCACGCCGGTCTCCGGGCCCAGCGGCGCAATCAGCTCGACGTGGTTCTCGCCGACGTCGAAGAGCACCGCCTCCACGCCCTGCTCCTCCACGGTTTCGCGGTGAGAGGGAGCCATGCCGAAGCGCTCCTGCCAGGCCGGCAGCTCGTCGTCGATCGAGGCGACGGCGATGCCGACGTGGTCGATACGCGTGAACATCGTGAGAAGAATAGGCGCGATCGCCTCCGGGGTCCTGCTGCGGTGGCATGATCGCCCCGTGGAGGCGCGCGTCCCCCTCTCGATCGTCCTGCGCGACTGGGGACGGCTCGGCCTTACCGGCTTCGGCGGGCCGCCGGCGCACGTGGCGATGCTCCGCGAGCTCTGCGTCGAGCGCAACCACTGGATCGAGCCGCAGGAATTCGAGGACGCCAACGCCGCCTGCGGCCTGCTGCCCGGGCCGGCCTCCACCCAGCTGGCCATCTACTGCGCCCAGCGGGTCGCCGGGCGCGCCGGCGCGGTGGTTGGCGGGCTGGCGTTCATCGTGCCCGGGCTGGTGATGATCATCGCGCTGGCCGCGATCTTCCTGGCCTCCGCGCCGCCGGAGTGGCTGAGAGGGGTCGGCGCCGGCGCCGGAGCCGCCGTCCTGGCCGTGGTGCTGCGCGTCGGCTGGGACCTCGCCCGGGCGAGCCTGGCCCCGCACGCCGGCTTCCGGCTCTGGCGGGCCGCGCTCTACATCGCCGTCGGGGCGGCGGTGACCATCCTCTTCGGCGCCTGGGTCGTCGCCGCGCTGCTCGGGTGCGGGCTGGTCGAGCTGCTGATCCGGCGGGGCAGCCGCGAGGCGGCCGCCTTCTCCCCCGCGATGCTCCTGCTCGCGGTCGCCGGCGCCGCGGCGATCCCCGCGCTGGCCTGGACGGCCTTCAAGGTCGGCGCGCTCTCCTACGGCGGCGGCTTCGTGATCGTCCCGATCATGCAGCAGGACGCCGTCGAGGTTTACGGGTGGATGACCGAGCCGCAGTTCCTCAACGCCGTCGCCCTCGGCCAGGTAACCCCGGGGCCGGTGGTCCAGACGGTCGCCGTGGTCGGCTACGCCGCCGCCGGCGTCGGCGGCGCGCTGCTGGCCTCCTTCGTGGCCTTCGCCCCGTCGATGCTGATCGTGATCGCCGGCGGCTCGCGCTTCCTCCAGCTGCGCCGCAACCCCAACGCGCGCGCCTTCCTGGACGGTGCCGGCCCGGCGGCGATCGGCGCGATCTTCGGGGCCTTCGTGCCGCTGGCCGCCGGCGTCGACTTCACATGGCAGTGGGTGGTGGCCGCCGTCGCCGCGCTGCTCCTGTTCGGCGCCCGGCTCGGCGTGGTGCCCACCCTGCTCCTGGCCGCCGGCGCCGGGGCGGTGGCAGCGATCGCCGGCCTGCCGGTCCCGGCCAGCGCCTGAGCCCTGCACGCCGCTGGCCGCTGGGGAATACTGGCCCGGTGGAGAGCCTCTTCGACGACGGGACCGGCCGGCTCCAGGAGCGTCCGCCGGCCGACGCGCCGCTGGCCGCCCGGATGCGGCCCGGCTCGCTGGAGGGCTTTGCCGGCCAGGAGCACCTGCTCGGCGAGGGGACGGCGCTGCGCACGGCGATCGACCAGGGGCGCCCGCACTCGATGCTCCTCCACGGCCCGCCCGGCTCGGGCAAGACCACGCTCGCCCGCCTGGTGGCCAGCTCGTCCGGCTCGGCCTTCGAGGAGCTCAGCGCGGTCAACGCGGGCAAGCCGGAGGTCAAGGCGGTCCTCGAGCGAGCCCGCGAGCGCCGCCAGGGCGGCGGCCCGGCGACGATCGTCTTCCTCGACGAGATCCACCGCTTCAACAAGGCCCAGCAGGACGTGCTGCTGCCCGCGGTGGAGGAGGGGCTGATCGTCCTGATCGGCGCGACCACCGAGAACCCCTACCACGACGTCAACGACGCCCTGCTCTCCCGGGTCCAGCTCTACGAGCTCAGCGCGCTGGACGACGAGGTGGTCGGCCGGCTGCTGCGCCGCGCGCTGGAGGACGAGCTCGGCGCCAGCGCCGACGACGAGGCGATCGAGTTCCTCGCCGCGCGCTCGGGCGGCGACGCGCGCACCGCCCTGGCCGCCCTGGAGCTCGCCGCCGGCAACGCCGGCGATAGCCCGGTGACCCTCCAGCTCGCCGAGGACGCCCTCCAGCGCCGGGCGATCCTCTACGACCGCGCCGGCGACCACCACTACGACACGATCTCCGCCTGGATCAAGGCCACCCGTGGCTCAGACCCCGACGCCTCCCTCTACTACCTGGCGGTGATGCTCGAGGGCGGCGAGGACCCGCGCTTCATCGCCCGCCGGATGGTGATCCTCGCCTCCGAGGACATCGGCAACGCCGACCCCGGCGCGCTGCAGGTCGCCGTCGCGGCCGCCCAGGCGGTGGAGATGATCGGGCTGCCCGAGGCCCAGTACGCGCTGGCCCAGGCGGCGATCCGCCTGGCGCTGGCCCCGAAGTCCAAGGAGGCCTACCACGCCATCGGCCGCGCCCGCCAGGCCGTACGCGACCGCGGCGCCGCACCGCCCCCGCCCTACCTCCACTCGCCCCCCACCGGCGGCGAGCGCTACGAGGACCCCCACCAGCTGCCCGGCCACGTCGGCCGCCAGGAGCTGATGCCCGACGCGATGGCCGGCGAGCGCTTCTACCGGCCCGACGAGGCCGAGGAGCGCTTCGCCGCGCGCCTGGCCGAGCTGCGCAAGGCCCGCGGCCGCGAGCCCTAGGCGGCGACCGGCTCTTCGGCTTCGGCCCGCGGCGGGCCGGGCAGGAGCTTGCCGCCGGCGACCGGCGTGTTGCGCAGGAAGCCGGGCAGGACGCGCATCAGCAGCTCACGCGAGTAGAGGGCGCCGCCCTGGCGGGCCGCCTCGCGCAGCGGGTCCCAGCCGAGCCGGTAGCCGCGGCGCACGGCCGGCGGCAGCGAGCCGATGATCACGAAGTTGGCCGTCTCGACCAGCCAGCGCATGTAGAAGGGCGCCGGCGGGTGGAGCACTACGTCGAGGCTCACCTCGCGGGCCCGGTCGGTCACGTAGAGCTCGTCGCCGTGGAGCATCTCGCTCATGTAGGCATCGAAGCCCTCGATCGTGGCCGGCATCTCGTCGTTCTTCAGGCCGAAGAGCCGGCCGACGAGCCGGTAGTCGCCCCAGAGCGCGTCGCGCTCGTCGCGGGTCAGCGGGCCGACGTAGAGCCGGTAGATCGTGTCGGCCGAGTCGACCAGGGCGGCCAGCGTCCAGAGCAGGTACTTCGGGTCGTCGGCGGCGTACGGGGTGCCGGCGGCAAAGCGCCCGTGCGGCTCGTCGGTCACGCCGTTGATCGTGGCGTGCACCGCCCGCACCCGGGCGGTCATCTCGTCGGCCTCCTGGCGGCGGCCGAAGTAGATCGTGTTCATCACGGTGGCGGTTCGGGCCAGGCGCTCGTGGGCGCTGTCGCGCGCCTCGGTCTTGA
>CAIKSH010000162.1 GCA_903830015.1 uncultured Solirubrobacterales bacterium
CGGCCCTCGGCCGCTAGCGCCGGGGCTCAGTTGCCGGGACCGGCCCGGTAGGCGTCAGCGACCGCGATGCGGTTGCCGCCGTCCGAGCCCGCTCTCTCGATCGCGTCGAGCACGGCGTTCATCGCCTCGTAACCGAAGAGCGCGTCGTCGGTCGGGCTCTCCCCGAACTGCCTGCGGTAGGCGGCCTGGAAGCCCGGCGCGGGACGCCTGCCCCCGGGAATCGCCTCCCAACCGGCCGACGGCGCCACCTGGAGCAGCTGCGCCTGGTCGACGATCACCTTGGAGAGCTCGGTCTGTCTGCGGTCGAAATCCCCGATGTAGGCGATCGACTTCGGGTCGACCACGGCCCGACGGGCATTGAGGGCCAACTGGCCGTTCCCCTTTTCCGAACCATCGCCCGCCAGCGCATTGAGCGAATAGAAGGTGAGGATGAATTCGCCCACCTTGCCGCCCCGCTCGGAGAAGGCAAGGCGCTCTCCGTTGAGCATCTGGTTTCCGGCGTTGCCCTGAGGGCCGCTCAGCGGCAGGCTCGAATAGACGCTGAGGCTGGTGCCGTAGACCTGGGCGCCGGAGACCTTCGCTGAGTCGGTGGCCCCGCAGCCGCCGAGGGCCAGCGCGGCAGCCACGGCGCAGGCCAGGAACGCGGCCGTCTGCGGCCGTCGGCGCTCAGCTGTCGTCGCCACGGAACCGCTGCCCGATAATCCGGACGCCGGCGGCGGTCACGATGATGACCAGGGCCAGCAGCATGCCGTCCATCGAGTTGACCCCGAAGGAGGCGAGCACGACCCAGAGCGAGATAGCGAAGACGGAGGTTACGAACAGGCCCATCGCCGGCAGCTTATCGAAGCGCCTGGGCGAACTGCCCGACCAGCTCGCCGCACGCCTGGGCCGGATCGGCGCTCTCGCCGGCCTCGCGGACCAGCCTGCTGCCCACGATCACCCCGTCGGCGCCGGCCCTCGCAGCGAGGTCGGCCTGCTCGGGCGTCGAGATCCCGAAGCCGAGGGCTACCGGCACGCCGGTGTGGCTCCGGGCTCGATCGATAACCGCCTCGTATCCGCCGTCGTCCTGGCGCTCGCCGGTGGTGCCGGAGACCGAAACGGTGTAGAGGAAGCCTTCGGCCTGGGCGCCGATCTCCTCCATCCTCGCCTCGGTGCTGGTGGGCGCCACGAGGGGGACGAAGGCGATTCCCTCGGCCCGACAGGCCTCGCGCAGCTCCTCGGCCTCCCCGAACGGCAGGTCGGGAACGATCAGCCCGCTCACCGACGCCGCGGCCAGGCCGGCCACGAACTGCCCGATCCCCTGGGCGAGCACGAGGTTGCTGTAGGTCATCAGGACCACCGGAACCTCGTCCGAGAGCGCGGCAGCGGTCTCCAGGACAGACTCCGGGGTGGCGCCGGCCTCCAGAGCCTGGGCCCCGGCCTCCTGGATCACCGGGCCGTCGGCGAGCGGGTCCGAGAACGGCACTCCAAGCTCCACGAGGTCGGCGCCCGAGCGGGCGTAGGCCCGGCCGATCTCCAGCGCCGTCGCTGCGTCGGGGTAGCCGCCCATCAGGTAGGGCATGAGCGCCGCGCGCCCCTGGCGCTGCGTGAACGCATCCGCTATCCGCCGGGCCCCGCTCACGGGGCCTTCAGCAGGGCCAGGACCTCGGAGAGGTCCTTGTCCCCCCGGCCCGAGAGGCAGACCAGGTCGAGCGTCGAGCCGCTGGGCTCCTCGAGGACGTAGTGGATGGCGTGGGCCGGCTCGAGGGCCGGGATGATTCCCTCGAGCTGGGCCGTCCGGGCGAAGGCGGCAAGGGCATCCCCGTCGGAGACGCCCACGTAACGGGCCCGGCCGCTGTCCCGCAGCCAGGCGTGCTGCGGGCCCGAGCCGGGATAATCGAGCCCGGCCGAGACCGAGTGGGCCTCGGAGATCTGGCCCGCGTCGTCCTGGAGGATCGCGCTCAGCGAGCCGTGCAGCACCCCGGCTCGCCCGCCGGCGGCCAGCGGCGCCCCGTGGCGCCCGCTCTCCAGGCCCTCCCCGGCCGCCTCGACGCCCACCAGCTCGACCGTCTCGTCGTCGAGAAAGCCGGCGAACATTCCGATCGCGTTCGAGCCGCCGCCGACACTGGCCAGCACGCGGTCGGGCAGCCGCCCCTCCCGCTCCAGGAGCTGCTCGCGGGCCTCGTCCCCGATACACCGCTGCAGCTCGCGCACGATCACCGGGAACGGAGCCGGACCGACCGCCGAGCCGAGGATGTAGTGGCTGCTCTCCACGTTGGTCACCCAGTCACGGATCGCCTCGGAAACTGCCTCTTTGAGGGTTCCGGCGCCGGCGGTGACCGGCACGATCGTCGCCCCGAGCAGCTCCATCCGCTGGACGTTCGGCTGCTGGCGCCG
>CAIKSH010000163.1 GCA_903830015.1 uncultured Solirubrobacterales bacterium
CCGATCTGGGCGATCGGGACCGGCGAGGTCGCCACCCCCGACCACGCCCAGGGAGCCTGCGCCCTGATCCGGGCCGAGCTGGCCCGGCTGGACGCGGGGGCGGCCGAAGCGGTGCGGATCCTCTACGGCGGCTCGGTAAAGCCCGACAACGCCGCCGAGCTGCTGGCGATGCCGGACATCGACGGGGCGCTGGTCGGAGGGGCCTCGCTGGAGCCGGCCTCCTTCGCGGCGATCGTCACCGCCGCGCAATGAGCGCCCCTGCCTGCTGCCTGGTCATTCTCGACGGGTGGGGGCTGGCCGGGCCAGGCCCCGGGAACGCCGTCGACCAGGCCGACACCCCCGTCTTCGATGGACTGCTCGAGCGCTACCCACACACCACGCTCACGACCTCCGGTCGGGCGGTCGGCCTGCCGGAGGGCCAGATGGGCAACAGCGAGGTCGGCCACCTCAACCTCGGCGCCGGCGCGGTGGTGCGCCAGGACCTGACCCGGATCGACGATGCCGTGGCCGATGGCGAGCTCGACGAGAACCCGGTCCTCATCGACGCCATGCGCGACGCCGAGCGCCTCCACCTGATCGGCCTGGTCAGCAACGGCGGGGTCCACTCGAGCATGGAGCACCTGGAGGCGCTGATCCGGATGGCCGCCGACCTCGGCGTTCCCGAGGTGATCGTTCACGCCTTCACCGACGGCCGCGACACGGCGCCGGACTCCGGAGCCGGCCACCTGGAGACGGTCGAGCGCTGGTGCGAGCAGGCCGGCAACGCCCGCGTGGGGAGCGTCGTCGGCCGCTTCTACGCCATGGACCGCGACCGCCGCTGGGACCGCGTCGAGGCCGCGTGGCGGATGCTCGTCCTCGAGGATGCCGCCCACGGGGCCGCGAGCGCGGCCGAAGCGGTCCGCGACGCCTACGGGCGCGGGGAGAGCGACGAGTTCGTCGTCGCCACCGGCGTGGGGGAGGGTTACGGGGTCCGCCCGGGGGACAGCGTCATCGCGTTCAACTTCCGGCCGGACCGCATGCGCGAGCTGACCGCCGCGCTCACCGACCCGGGCTTCGACGGCTTCGACCGCGGCGGCTTCGAGCCGGTGGCCCGCTACGCGACGCTCACCGAGTACGCCGAGGGCTCGGCGCTGCCGGCCGCGTTCGCGCCGGAGAGGCCCGGCACGACGCTCCCGCAGGTGATCGCCCAGGCCGGAGGCACCCAGCTGCACGTCGCCGAGACCGAGAAGTACCCGCACGTCACCTACTTCTTCGGGGGAGGGGAGGAGGCGCCGGTCGACGGGGAGCGCCGCGAGCTGGTTGCCTCCCCGCGGGACGTGAAGACCTACGACGAGCGGCCCGAGATGAGCGCCGCCGGGGCTGCCGAGGCCTTCCGCGAGGCCTGGGCGCAGGAGCAGCCACGCTTCGCGATCATCAACTTCGCCAACCCGGACATGGTTGGCCACACCGGGGTCATCCCGGCCGCGGTAACGGCGATCGAAGAGGTCGACCGGGCGCTGGGCGAGGTCGTCGAGACGGTGAGCGCCGACGGCGGGGTGCTCGTGGTGACCGCCGACCACGGCAACGCCGAGGAGATGCTCAACCCGGAC